>DATFOP010000397.1:0-4382 GCA_035265505.1 Propionibacteriaceae bacterium
TCGGCGTCCCACTCGAACACCTGGCCTTCAGGGGTGGGCAACGACTGCCACTGCTGGTCGCCGGCGAAGACGTCGGCGTAGGACTCGGTGAACATGTCGGCGCCGATAGAGGAGGCGATGATCTCGTCGATCTCCGCCTCGGTCGGCCAGATGTCCTTGAGGTGAACGTCGTTGCCCTGCTCGTCGGTGCCGAGGGCGTCGTTGACCAAGTCGATGTCCATGGTGCCCGCCAGCGCGTAGGCAACCACCAGCGGCGGGGACGCCAGATAGTTCATCTTGACGTCGGGGTTGATCCGGCCCTCGAAGTTGCGGTTGCCGGACAGCACCGATACCACCGCGAGATCACCTGCCTGCACCGCCGCACTGACTTCGGGAATCAGCGGGCCCGAGTTGCCGATGCAGGTGGTGCAACCGTAGCCGACGAGATTGAAGCCGATCTTGTCGAGATAGGGCGTCAGCCCCGACCTCTCGTAGTAGTCACTCACGACCTTGGATCCCGGGGCCAGCGTGGTCTTCACCCAGGGCTTGCGGGTCAAGCCCTTCTCTACCGCTTTCCTGGCCACCAGCGCGGCACCGATCATCACGCTCGGATTGGACGTGTTGGTGCACGATGTGATCGCTGCGATCACCACGGCACCATGATCAATCTCGAACGATGTGCCGTCGGACAGCGTCACTGGCGTCCTACGACTCGGCCGCCCGATCCCGCCGCCGTGTTCACCGTACTCACGGGGATTGGTGTCGTAGTCGTCGCTCGCGTGGCTCGGCGCATCCGACGCCGGGAACGATTCGACCACCGCCTCGTCATATCCGGGCAGGTCGGGGGACTCAGAGTCCTCCACATAGTCGTCGAGCGCCTCGCGAAAACCGCCCTTGGCGTGCGCCAGGATCACCCGGTCCTGGGGGCGCTTCGGGCCAGCGAGACTTGGTACGACGGAGCCGAGATCGAGTTCGAGGTACTCGGAGTACTTCGGCTCACGGTTGTCGTCGTGCCAGAGGCCTTGCTCCTTGGCATAGCTCTCGACGAGAGCGATTTGTGACTCCGTCCGTCCCGTCAGCCTCAAATAGTCAGTGGTCTTCCCGTCGATCGGGAAGACCGCGATGGTCGAGCCGTACTCCGGGCTCATGTTCCCGATGGTTGCCCGGTTGGCTAGCGGCACGTGGGATACCCCCGGGCCGTAGAACTCGACGAACTTGCCGACCACCTTGTGCTTGCGCAGCATCTCGGTGATCATCAGGACGAGGTCGGTGGCGGTGGCGCCCTCGGGCAAACTGCCGGACAGCTTGAACCCGACTACCCGGGGGATGAGCATGGACACCGGCTGGCCCAGCATGGCCGCTTCGGCCTCGATGCCGCCGACGCCCCACCCCACCACGCCCAGTCCGTTGACCATGGTGGTGTGCGAGTCGGTGCCGACGCATGTGTCGGGGTACGCCAGGACGACCCGTCCGGAGTCCGTCGACGGGTCCTCGACCTCGCGGGAGAAGATCACTCGGGCCAAGTGCTCGATGTTCACCTGGTGGACGATCCCGGTGCCCGGCGGAACCACCTTGAAGTCGTCAAAGGCGGTCTGCCCCCAGCGGAGGAACTGATAGCGTTCGCGGTTGCGGCCATACTCGATCTCGACATTGCGCTCAAACGCGTCGGCCGTGCCGAAGACGTCCGCGATCACCGAGTGATCGATCACCAACTCGGCCGGCGCCAGCGGATTGATCTTGGTCGCGTCCCCGCCCAGGTCAGCCATCGCCTCCCGCATGGTGGCCAGGTCCACCACGCACGGCACGCCGGTGAAGTCCTGCATGATCACCCGGGCCGGCGTGAACTGGATCTCCTCGCTCGGGTCGGCCGTCGGATCCCACGATCCGAGCGTGCGAATGTGGTCGGCGATGATGTTTGCGCCGTCCTCGGTACGCAAGAGATTCTCGAGCAGGATCTTCAGGCTGTACGGCAGCTGGTCGGCTCCTGCCACAGCGTCCAGCCGGAATATCTGGTACGTGTCCGAGCCAACTTGCAGCGTTTGTTTGGCATCGAAGCTGTTGACGCTCATGAGCACTCCGTCGATGTCAGCCATTTATCTTGACGTCAAGATATCATGGGGATTGCAGGACTGGCGGTCTCTTATCTCGCACCCTAGCGCCCGCCGCTGCCAGCGTTCCCGGCACCCGCGGCGGCTTCGATGGTGGCTACGCAACCCGCCCGCGCAGTCAAATCCGTTGCTGGGCGGGCCGCCGGAGACTGCGTTCGGCGCGCGTAAGGTCTAGCCGCTGCGCAGGTAGCGGCGCGCATTCTCACTGGCCGTCTCCCGCTCGAGCCGCTGCTCCGCCTTGGTTGAGGACTTCAGAAGGTACGGCACAGAGGTCACCATGACGCCAGGGGTGAACAGAAGTCGACCCTTCAGACGCAGGGCGCTCTGATTGTGCAGGATCTGCTCCCACCAACGTCCGACCACATACTCCGGGATGTAGACGGTGACGACGTCGCGTGGGCTCTCGGTTCGGATGTTCCTCACGTAATCGATGATGGGGTTAGTCACCTCCCGGTAAGGGGAGGCCACCACCTTCAGCGGGACATCGATATCCGCGGCCTCCCAGGCCTGCACCAATCGTTCGGTCTCCGCCGGGTCGACGTCGACGGTCAGCGCCTCGAGCGCGCTTGGCCGAGCCGCTTTCGCGAAGGCGAGTGCTCGCAGCGTCGGCTTGTGCACCTTGCTCACCAGAACGACCGCCCGAACCCGACTCGGCAATGTCCGGTCCTCGCCCTCGACCAGAGCGGTTTCCTCGGCAACGCGGCGGTAATGCCGCCGGATGGCTTTCATCATCAAGAACAGCACCGCCATGGCGATGATCGCGATGTAGGCGCCCTGCAGGAATTTCGACAGCAGCACGATGATCAGAACGGTGCCGGTCATGGTCAGACCGATCGCGTTGATCACCCGCGAGCGCTTCATCCTGCTCCGCAGCGCCGGTTTGGTCTCGGTCTGCAGGTGACGAGTCCAGTGCCGCAGCATGCCGGTCTGGCTGACGGTGAACGACACGAAGACCCCCACCACGTACAGCTGGATCAGCGAGGTCACGTCCGCCTGGAAGGCCAGGATCAGCACAATGGCGAGCGCCGCCAACACCACGATGCCGTTGCTGTAGGCCAGCCGGTCACCCCGCGTGTGTAGCTGGCGAGGGAGGAAGCCGTCCCGAGCGAGGATCGACCCGAGCACGGGGAAGCCGTTGAACGCTGTGTTGGCCGCCAAGAACAAGATCACGAAGGTTGTGGCGATGATGAAGTAAAAACCCGGGCGGAAGCTGTCGAAGACCACATCGGCAATCTGAGCGATACCGGTCTTCTCGATCACGTCGACCCGTTCGCCGTTCAAGGTATAGAACGAGTGTCCGTGGTCGATCAGCCTAACCTTGGTCAAGTGGCCGAGCACCACCACGCCGATCAGCATGCAGACGCCGACAATGCCCATGAGCACCAGCGTGGTAGCGGCGTTCTTGCTCTTCGGTTTGCGGAATGCCGGCACGCCGTTCGAGATGGCTTCAACACCGGTCAGCGTGGCGCAACCTGATGAGAAGGTGCGGGCAAGCAGAGCCACCATTGCGAATCCTGTGAATGCCGCGTACTGCGGGTCCGGTTCGATGCCATACTTCGCGCTTTCAGCCGTCAGCGGCTCACCCATGATCAAGATTCGGAACAGCCCGTACAGCACCATCAGTAACACGCCGAACATGAAGAAGTACGTGGGCACCGCGAAGACGGCGCCGGACTCTCGCACCCCACGCAGGTTGATGGCCATCAGGACCAGCACGACGATCGAAGCTGCCGCGCCCTCGTGTCCGTCCAGGAAGTGAAGGATGGGTACCGACTTAGCATTCTGCACACCCGAGGAGATTGATACGGCAACGGTCAGTACGTAATCGACCAGCAGTGCGGCGGCGACTGTGAGGCCGGCGTTCGGCCCGAGGTTCACGGTGGCCACCTCGTAATCCCCTCCGCCTGAGGGGTAGGCGTGCACGTTCTGCCTATAGGAAGCGACGACCACCAACATGACGACCGCGACCAAGATCGCAATTTTCCACGAGTAGGCGTAGGCCGTCAGCCCGGCCAGCGACAAGGTGAGAAAAATCTCGTCGGGCGCGTAGGCCACCGAGGACATGTTATCCGAGGCGAAGACCGGTAGCGCGATGCGCTTCGGCAGCAGCGTCTCGCCGAGCTGAGTGCTCCGAAGCTTGCGGCCGAGCAGCAGCCGCTTGCCCGCATCGGAGAGATTCACCACGAATCGCCATGCTATTACCAGGCCAGAGCCGTTCCCGCGGTCGCGACACTAGACTCGCTGGTGTGCACATCGTGATCATGGGCTGCGGTCGGGTGGGGTCCAGCCTGGCTC
>DATFOP010000398.1:0-4622 GCA_035265505.1 Propionibacteriaceae bacterium
CCGGTCCTTCGACGCCGCCGCCTAGATCGAGCTGATCGCCCAACCCGCCCCGCCCGGCTTCGTGGTCTGGCCGATGGTCGGTACAGGGTTCGCAGTCCTGTTCGGCACTGCCTCGCCAGCGGAGCTGAAGCATTGCGGGTCGCTAACGTGAGCGTCGGCACCGCCGACTGAGGGCGCGCTGATTGTGCCTTGACCGTTCCTGCTTGAGGCACCCAATGCGAACGGAGTATCACCAGCATCGGCCGAGACTCCTCCCAGTAAGGGGTACCTATCGGCGCTCACGATGGTGAAAGGTTGAGGTGTGATGCCCGCTGAGTACTACGTGGCGTGGTGGAACCTGGAGAACCTGTTCGATGAGGAGAACGCGCCACCGGAGAGGCGCACCGAGAAGGTGCTTCGGACGATCAAGAACGACATTGTGGGATGGACGCCGCAGCTGCGTGACCGGAAGGTGGTGCAGCTGGCGTCGGTGATCGCGCAGATGAACGGCGCCGCCGGCCCGGATTTTCTCGGCATCTGTGAGGTTGAGAACCGATTCGTGGTCGAGCTGCTGGCTCGGGCGGTCGAGGGGTTGCTGCCGGGCCGCTCCGATGCGGTGGCACACCGGACACCGATGATGCCGCGGGATCGATGTGGCGTTCCTCTACGACGACAGCAAGTTCGTCGTCCCACCGGCGAGACTTTCTTTCATGTGGTGATGCGACGCAACGCCACTGGGGAGATCGTCCAGGTCAACTTCCAGACCGTGCACGGCGGGCGGACCTGGGCTGTCTTCGGGAACCACTGGCCGTCCCGCAGTGGTGGGCAGTTCGAATCGGCGGGATATCGACACATTGCGGGTGAGACGCTCGGCTACTTCCACCAACGAGCCCTGGAGGTTCACGGCCCGACCACCCCGGCGCTGGCGATGGGTGACTTCAACGATGAGCCGTTCGATACCTCCCTGGTCACGCATGCACTGAGCACACGGCAGCGGCGCAGAGTGCTTGACGCCGAGAACCCGCTGTTTGGAACCTGGCATGGCCGATCATGGGAGGTCGGCTGGATCAGCCGGATGGAACCTTCTACTTCAACAACCAGCCCAACATGCTCGACCAGTTCCTGGTGAACAAGAACATGGCTGCCGACGGGTCACCCCTGCGCGCCCTGGCCGACACTATCGACATTCTTCGGTTCCCAGGGATGACGGACCCAGGCGACTATCCCAAACCCATCCCCTTCGGCGGCATGGGAGACCCGGTCAACCAGGCGGGCTTCTCCGACCATTTCCCAATTGGAATGCGCGTGATCGAGGCCGACTGACCCAGCCGTCAGAACCCGTGCCAGTCGACGGATGCGGTCTGTAGGGAGGCGGCCAGGCACCTACCTGGCGTAGGAGGCCGACGTCGTCGCGATAGGCACGATGTTCGCTGATTTTCCCGTTCGTGACGCGGAACAGGCGAAGGAAGGTCCACGCCACCAATGCTCGGGTCACGGGTATCCCGGAGCGGCATCGTGGAGGCCAGGTGTTAGTGCGTGCAGGGCCGGATACTCCCTTTGCTACTGGTCGCGTTCGAGGAGTTGCTTGAGGTTCCGGTAGCTGATTGGAGCAGCGGTCTGCGCCTGCCGACGAACCAGTGGTACCAGGGGTACGCCGATTCCGTGACCTTCAAAGTCGAGTGTGAAGGTGACTCGTGACCGGGTGCCCTCGTTGACCGGCTCGATGGTGATCGCGGCGTGCGGACGGATGGGGCCGTCGATACCGTGGGCGGCCCAGCCACGAGGGAAGTCGTTCCGGGTGATCTGTTGGATCATCGTGCGCTTGGCGCCGCCAATCCGCCGGGTCGTGGCAAATCGGGCGTCTTCGAGCATGCGCACATTCACCACGTCGCGCTGCCACTCAGAGAATCGGAGCGGATTGCTGGCGACGGTGAAGACCTCCTCCGGTCGGCGCCCAATCTCAATCGTTGAAACCAGCGGTGCCATCGCTCCTCCTGTTACCTGTGATTGCGCTCACGCGTCAGTGCTATGACGGACAGCGGGATGGAAAGGTAACCGTGGAGGAGTTCGAGGCGCACCGAAGCCACCTGCGCGCGGTGGCCTACCGCATGCTGGGCTCGCTTAGCGAAGCCGACGACGCGGTCCAAGAGGCGTGGCTACGCCTTGGCCGCACGAACACGAACGATATTCACAACACCCGAGCCTGGCTTACCACCGTGGTGGCGCGGATCTGCCTGGACATGCTGCGCTCGCACGCGGCGCGGCATCAGGTTCCCCTTGACATACCGCTACCCGCGGATAGCCCCGACCCGGAGCAGGAGGCCATGCTGGCCGACTCGGTCGGCCTCGCCATGCTGGTTGTGCTGGACACGTTGAGCCCCGCGGAACGGCTGGCGTTTGTTCTGCACGACATGTTCGCCGTGCCCTTCCACGAAATCGGGCCGATTGTTGGCCGCTCGACGCAGGCCACCAAGATGCTGGCCAGCCGCGCGCGTCACCGGGTACGCGCCGCCGAGTTACCCGCCATCGACCGAGCCTCGCAGCGCAACGTTGTCGACGCCTTCCTGGCCGCATCACGCAACGGCGATTTTGCTGCGCTGCTCAACCTGCTCGACCCCAACGTCGCCGTTCGCGCCGACGCCGCAGCAGGCGGCGGAACCGCCACCCGCCAACACGGGGCCCATCGCGTAGCGCGGCAGGCGCTCACATTCTCGCACCGGGCCAACGATGCCCACACCGGATTCGTCAACGGCGCACCGGCGATCCTGCTGACACCTCACGCGCGTCTCGCCACCGTCATGACCTTCACGATTACCAACGGCAAGATCGTCGCAATCGAGGTGATCGCAGACACACAGCGCCTCAGCCAACTCCACATCATCGAATCGCCCTAGGCAGGCGGTGGTCTTCGGAATGCTCGGTCTGTGGCCGCTAGCGAGGGGGCGGCAACGTGGACTTCCGCACCTCAATAAACAGCCAGTTGCTGCGCATGTGATCCGGACTCGAGCGGGCTGACCGGTTACGTTGGATGGAAAGTGCAACTCATTGCGGACGGTGAACGACTGGCCAGGACCAAGATCATGGATGTGGCAACGTTCGGCAGCAGTGCCGCCCTGGGTCATACGTCACGCCAGCCTCGCTGCACGAGCAGTGTTCCCGACCACGTTCCCGCGAGAACGCGTTCGGGTCACCGGTCCTCACCGACCCCAGCGGCACACTGTCGGCGACCTTTGAGTTCACCGCTGGGCGATATCGAGTTGCCGTGGGCCACGATCAGCATCATGTTGGCCGGGGGCTGGACCGCCGCGGACATCAGACGGGCCGTCGCCGAACACGGCCACTCCCGTTAGCTGGTGACCGGCCGACGGAGGGGAATCCGACGGCTACCTGCACCTCCAGGACGGCTACCTGCACCTCAAGGACGTCCTCGATCACATCGAAAGCGCAGCCCGGGACCAGCCGGTGCCGGCCAAACGGATCCGGAGGCCGGCGCGGTCCCACATACGCCGAACTCGAGTACGCGCTCCCGTCCTTGCGGCGCAGCGACACCCACGTCGCCCGGGCGGTCAGCCGCGACGGCTAGATAACCGGTCTGGTGTTCCTGGAAGACATCATCGAGGTGCCCATCGGCGAGGTGCAGGACGCCGGCTCCGGCTGATCAGGCCTCGATCAGACCGACCCGGATGGCGTAGCGGGTGAGTTCGGTCCGGTCGCGCATCCCGAGCTTTTCCAAGATGTTGGCGCGGTGTCGTTCCACCGTCTTAACACTGATGCTCAGCTGGTCGGCGATCTGTTTCGATGGATGGCCTTCAGCGATGAGCTTAACAATCTCTTCCTCGCGCTCGGTCAGTACTGTCCCGGCCGGGGACTCTCCCCGACTGACCCGGTCCAGGTAGCTGCGGATCAGTGTGCTGACGACCCCCGGGTATAGGACGACTCACCTCGCGCGGCGGCGTGGCAGGCGTGGACTAGGTCTTGGTCGGCCACCGATTTGAGGACGTATCCGCAGGCGCCGGCGCTTAAGGCCTCGAAGAAGTACTGCTCGTTGTCATACATCGACAGCATCAACATCTTGGGGTGCGGTGTCCGGCGGGCGATTTCTCTCGCGGCCTGCAACCCGCTCATTGTCGGCATTGCCACATCCAGCACCGGCGTGCGTGCGAGCACCTGCAGTTGACCGAGGTAGCGCTTGCGCTGCCCCGGCGACAGGTCGACGATCTGACGGACATACTCCTCGCCGATCTCGTCGAAGCTCGGTGGAGGCGTCATGGGGTCGGCGACATCCGGCGGTCGGACGAATCCCTCGCGCTCCACCCAGCCATCGGGCCATCGCTGACCAGCGGCCTCCACCATCCGCTTGAAACCGTCCGCGCGCGCGAGGTTCTGCGCGTCCGAGCCGGCGCTGAATGTCTCCCACACCCGGGTGGTGTTACGGCAGCCCCCGGGCCGCCAGAACATCCGTACTGTCGGGCCGCCTTCGGCGCGCCGTCGCTGTTCAATCCATGCCATGCCAGGGCCTCCGAACTGAGTCGGTGCCACAGCGGTGCCACAATGGGCCCTTTGAGCCTGCCGCGGACTCCATATAACCCCAGGTCAGGCCGGGGTACGTACTGGTGCGCGAGGGGGGATTTGAACCGGGCGCG
>DATFOP010000399.1:0-4292 GCA_035265505.1 Propionibacteriaceae bacterium
ACCCGGTTCACCATGCTGCTGCACCTGCCCCGGATGGACGGGCACGGCGACACCGCGCCGGTCAAGAACGGTCCGCCGCTGGCCGGTCACGGCGCCGCAGCGGTCCGGGACGCGATCGGAGCATCGATGATCAGCCTGCCGACGCAGCTGCGCCGGTCGTTGACTTGGGACCAAGGCGCCGAGATGGCCCAACACGCTCAGCTGAAGATCACCGCCGGACTCCCGGTCTATTTCTGCGATCCGCACAGCCCATGGCAACGCGGCAGCAACGAGAACACCAACGGGCTGCTGCGGCAGTACTTCCCCAAAGGCACCGACCTCGCCCGCCACACCCCCGAAGACCTCGCCGCCGTCGCTACCGCATTGAACGGCCGTCCCCGCAAGACGCTGGGATGGCGCACCCCCGCCGAAGCCCTGAACGACCACCTACTCTTAGCGGCACAACAAGCCACTGTTGCAACGACCCCTTGAACCTAAGCAATATCTGTCGGTGCGTTACACCGACCGGCTCGCCGAGCTCGGCGTCACCGGCTCGGTCGGCAGCCGCGGCGACAGCTTCGACAACGCGCTCGCCGAAACCGTGAACGGGCTATTCAAGACCGAACTGATTAAGCGGCGCGGGCCGTGGCGCAGCGTCGACCAGGTCGAACTCGCCACCTTGGAGTGGGTCGACTGGTCACGATATGCAGGTGATCCGCTGTTCGGTCATCTCGGCCGTGCGGGAGGGGTCGCCGCATTGATCGGAGACCGCTCATGGAGTTCAGGTTGTGTCTGGTGCGCACCGCTCGTCCGGGCGGCGGTGAGCTGATCCGTCTCGGGCACCCGTTGTTGGATGCCTATTTGGACCTGGTGACGGCACGAGCTCGGCCGAACACGGTGTTGGCGACAGCGTTCGATCTGAAGGTCTTCTTCAGGGTCATCGACAAAGAGCCGGTTGAGGTTCTCACGAGCGACGTACTGGCCTTCATCAAGGCTCAGCGTGAGCCACTCCTGGGAGCCAAGGTCGTCCGCATCGAGGACGGCGAGAGCGGCTTGTCGGCTCGGACCATCAAGCGTCGGTTGGCGTCCATCGCTGGTCTCTACGAGTACCTGATCATCCGTGGCGATACCGCGGTGTCGCAGAGTCCGGTGCCTCGGGGGTTGGCCCTTCGACGTCCCGGGCAGCGCGCGGTTCGCGGCATCCCGTTGATCCGGGCTCCGCGCACGTTGCCACGTGTGATCGACCCTGCCGACGCGGACGCGTTCATGGCTGCTCTGCGCACCGGTCGAGACCAAGCGATGGTGGAGGCGATGCTGTTTGGTGGCCTGCGTCGTTGTGAGGTCCTCGGCCTTCGACTCGGAGACGTCCGACCCGGCGAGCGGCGACTGTTTATCGCCGAGGGCAAGGGCGGCCACCAGCGCATCGTCCCGGTCACCCAGCGCTTCTTCACAAGCCTGGCCAGCTACCTCGCAGCGGAGCGCCCCGAGCCGGCCGCTGATGATCACGTCTTCCTGGTCTTGAAGGGACCACGGCGCGGACAGCCACTCTCGGCCGCGGGTCTGGACGAGATCGTGTCCGGCGCCCGCGCCCGGGCCGGCATCGAGCAGTTGACCTGTCATCAGCTGCGTCACACCTGCTTCACCCGGCTCCGCGAAGCGGGGATGGCGCTTGAGGCGATCCAGGCCCAAGCCGGGCACCGCTCGATCGAGTCGACACGGATCTACCTGCATCTGGCTAACGACTGGCTTGCCGGAGAGTACCGACGAGCCAGCGAGGCAATCGATGCACAAACATTGGCGGGTCAGTGATGCCGGCGGCTGTCCAGCTAACTGCACCCAGCGCCACCCTGCTTGAGCAGTACCTCGCCGCGATGCGCTTGCTGGGCCGCAAGACCGGCCGTTCCACGACCAGCGCAGCGCGGTCGTTCTGCGCAAAGATCGAACGCGCTGGCGGCTGGGAGCAACTGACTCCCGGGCGGCAGTCCGACGCGATCAGCAAGGCTCGCTCATTCGCCTCCTGGCTGTTGGTCACTGGCCAGCTGAGGATCGACGCAGACCTGATGACCAACGTCGATCTACGTCTGGGCGTCGTCGCTCGCGGCCACTGCCCCAGCACCTACACCTGGTTCCTGGACGCTACCGAGCGGCTGCATTCCAAGCCGTTCGACATCGCACTGCAATGGAACGCGTTGATGAAGGTCGCCGCCGTCACCGGGGTCGCACCGGATCGCCTGACCGACAAGGACCTCAACGCTGCGCGTGACGCGATCGTCGCCGCCTACGTCAACCGCGGCATGCCCAGCTCGGGACGGAACATGTCAGCGATCTTCACGCGCCTGCAACTCACCCTGTTCCACACCGGCCAGCTCAACCAGCCCAAGCGACGCAGCACCAAGCCGCTGGTGACCGTGGCTGGATGGACCGACGTCCCCGAGCAGTTCGCCCAGACCGCCCGCCGCTATGTCGCTCAGGTCGAGCTCAGCCTGCAACCGAACACGGTCAAGGGCATCGACCAGGCACTTCGCGAGTTCGGCAGCTGGCTCGGCAACAACCGCCCAGAGGTCAGCAGTTGCGCGGACCTGACCCGCAGCCACATCGAGGACTACAAGCTCTGGCTCGGCGCCCGCCACGGCCGCTACACCGGCAGACCCCTGGACCGCACCACGATCAAGAACCGCCTGATCAACCTGCACTGCTTCTTCGACCGCGTCACCGAATGGGGCTACCCGAACCCGCCCCAACGGCCCTTGATCTTCACCGGAGACCTCCCCATCGTCGACAAGCCGCTACCGCGGTTCCTTGACGACGCCGCGGCCACCAAGCTGATGCGCACCAGCCGAGCCGACCCCGACCCGCTGTCCCGCCTCATCGTCGAGCTTCTCGCCCGCACCGGCATCCGCAAGGGCGAACTGCTCGCCCTCACCGTCGACGCCGTCGTCCAGATCGGATCGGCATACTGGCTGCGCATCCCCGTCGGCAAGCTCCACAACGACCGCTACATTCCGCTGCACCCCCAGCTCAAGGACATGCTCGACGACTGGATCGACCACCACCGTCCCACCGGACTGCGGTCCCAACGCCTCCTCCTGGAGAACAACCGACCCGTGAGCTCGCTGCGTGTGTCCACCGCGCTAAGCCGGCTGTCCCACGAGGCCGGGATCGGCCACGTCACCGCCCACCAGCTCCGGCACACCCTGGCGACACAGGCGATCAACCGCGGGATGAGCATCGACGCGATCGCCGCCCTACTCGGTCACAAGACCCTCGCCATGACGATGATCTACGCCCGGATCGCCGACAAGACCGTCGCTGAGGAGTACTTCAACGTCACCGAGAAAGTCGAGGCCCTCTACGACCAACCTCGTCAACTGCCGCACGCCGACGAAGGCAACGAGATGCGCAAACTCCGAGGCGAAATGCACCGGCGCATGCTCGGCAACGGCCACTGCGCCCGCCCCGTCGAGACCGACTGCCACTTCGAGTCAATCTGCGAGTCCTGCACCTTCTTCGTCACCACGATCGAGTTCCGGCCCACCCTGCAGGCGCAACGCGACGACGCCCAGAACAAGGGACAGGTGGCACGCCAGAAGATCTTCGACGGGCTCCTCGAACGACTCGACCACGAAGCGTCGTGATCAGCTTCTTGACACGATCACCCGCATAACTACAACCACCGACGGCTCCACAGCACCCTCGGCATGGTGCCGCCTGCCGAGTTCGAGCAAGCACACTACGCTGCCCTCAAGCCCGAGATGCAGCCCACATGAGAGCGGCACGAAACCTAGGACGCTTCACCGAGGCCGCCGACCTGACGATCAAGGCGACCCGGCCCAATCCGTACGGATTCCTGTCCACTCAGGCCCGCAACGCCAGCGTCAAATACGGGGTGCACAGCATCAGCCTTCTCGCAGTAAAACCGGGACGCTGAGCCGCATCCATCCATCAACACATCGAGGAGAAAATCCCATGACAACCATCACTCAACGACCCCAGAATGTCGCCGCGCCCGGCACCCTGCGCGCCGGCTCCGCGCTCATGGCGCTCGCCGGTCTCGGATTCATCGGCTACGCGATCATCTTCTTCATCCGCAACTTCACCGGTGCCTTCCTCGAGCTCGGCATTGGCCCGGGCCAGGTCGACGTCGGCCGCACCGAAATTCGAGAGTTCAGCCTCCCGCTGTTCCACTACATCGCGCACCTGCACATCGCGGTCTCGGCGTTCATCGCCGCCACCGGGCTCGCCACCGCGGCGCTCGCGTGGTACGGCGTGCGGCGCGGCGAGCTCTGGGCCTATGTGACAGCGATCGCTGCGCC
>DATFOP010000400.1:0-3498 GCA_035265505.1 Propionibacteriaceae bacterium
GCGGAGTGCTCGCGCAGCTCGTAGAGGATCTCCTCCATCTCGAACGCGGCCGGGAACGTCTCGATCAGCACGGTCGCCCGGATCGTGCCCACGGGCAGGCCGAGCAGCTTCTGCGCGCGCACGAACACGTCGTTCCACAGCCTCGCTTCGAGGTGGCTCTCCATCTTGGGCAGGTAGAAGTACGCGCCCGAGCCGCGATCGAGCTGCCGCCGGCCGCAGTGGAACAGGTACAGACCGAAGTCGACCAGGCTGCCGGACATCCGCTCGCCGTCGACGAGGATGTGCTTTTCGGTCAGGTGCCAGCCCCGCGGGCGGAAGACGATCGTGGCCGGCTCGCCGTCGCGCAGCTCGTACGTCTTGCCCTCCGGCGAGGTGAAGCGCAGCGCTCGGTCGATCGCGTCGCGCAGGTTCAGCTGGCCGGAAACGACGTTCTCCCAGAGCGGGGTGTTGGCGTCCTCGTGGTCGGCCAACCACACCTTCGCGCCCGAGTTCAGCGCATTTATCGTCATCTTCGCGTCGGTCGGTCCGGTGATCTCCACGCGGCGATCCACCAGGCCCGGCGCGGGCTCAGCCACCCGCCACTCCGCCTCGCGGATGTCCTTAGTCTCGTCGAGAAACTCCAGCAGCCCGCCCGCCGACAGCTCCCGCTGCCGCTCCTCCCGCCGCGCGAGCAGCTCGCGACGCCGCGCGTCGAAGCGCCGGTGCAGGTTGGCCAGGAAGTCCAGCGCCTCCGGCGTGAGGATCTCGTCGAACCGGTCGTGGATGGGGCCGGTGACCTCGGTGCCCACAATGAAAACCTATGCCTCCGTGGCCGGCGGCGAAACTGGGAGCATCTGGATCGTCTCGGCGCCGCGACGCAGCGCGCGGCGGACCGTGCAGTACTTCTCGTGCACCCGGTGCGCCACCGCGGCGAACACCTCGGCCGCCTCGGTGTCGCCGCCACCCGGCGTGGGGATAGTAGGGCCCTAGCCCATGCTTTTGCTGGCCGACGAGCGTAGCAACACGCTGGTCCTAGACAGGGCGCGCGACCGACTCCTTGTGGACGTTCGACCCGCGGCCAGGGATAACGGTTCCGATCGCCAAGGGAGCTGGCCGATGAGAGCCTCGAAGCTCAACGGGGATCGGATCCGCCGGCCACGATGTAGGACCACACCTGCTGTGCCGCGCGACCGGCTGTGGGGTTGGGCGGCCCTGCCGCTCGGCGGCGGAGCGATGGCCGTGGGCGAACGACCCCGAGTCGAGCCAGGCCTGGAAAGACTCCTCGTCGAGCCAGCGGCTGATCACCAGCCACGGAACCGCTGCACCAGAGCACCCAGCCGAGTTCCCGTCGAGCGATCCGGAGGATTCTTCAATGCTAGGTGGGCGACGCTCTACCGGCCCTGCTGGGCCACGACGGCGGCGGGCACCGTCCGAGCGCGCTATGGGAGTGGGACGTAACTACGGACCAACTACGGACCACGATGGCCGAACTCAGCGCACTTCAACGGTCAGCCATGGACACCAGCGATAAGTGGTTCGCGCTCGACACCCGTAGAGGCCCGATCTGAGGGTCAAGGGGTCGCGAGTTCAAATCTCGCCAGCCCGACAAGCGAAGCAGCTTGTCAGCGCAGACTTGGGCACTTGTGAGCAGGCAGTCCGAGCCTCGGCTAGGCGGATCTGACCGCGCGGCTGACCGCGCGACATCACCTTCGGGTGTGATCGCCGGCCTTGATCTTTCGGCCTTCGGTGGTGAGACCGGAGGAACCATGGCGGGCCGTCGTACTAAGCGCTCGGACGGGCGCTTCTGCCTCAACATCACCGTCGAGAACGCGGACGGGACCAAGCGGCGGGTCTACTTCTACGGCCGCACCCAAGCCGAGGCCAAGGCGAAGGTGGCGGCGGCCCGTGCGCGAGTCGGTCGCGGTGAACCGGTCCGGGACGCGACCCGAACGGTGTCGGACTGGCTGGCCGAGTGGCGTACGACGTTCCTGCGCGCCAGCGACCGCGCCGAGTCGACCAAGGACCTGTACGCCGGGCTCACGGCGGGCCATGTCGAGCCGGTGATCGGCCACCTGGCCCTCGGCCAAGTCAAGCCGTCAGACATCACCCGCGTGCTCCTGCACATGGAGCAGCTAGGCCGAGCGGGGAGTACACGGCGCAGCGCGTACGCGGCACTGCGCTCAGCCTTCGACGACGCGGTGATCGACGGCCTTCTCGCAGCGAGCCCGGTACTGCGGGTGAAGCGCCCACGAGGGACGCACGGGGAAGCGACGAGCCTCGAGCCAGAGCAAGTCGCGCGGCTGCTCCAAGATGCCGAAGACCTGCGATACGCGAAGGTCCTGCGCCTGATTCTGGGGACCGGCCTGCGACGCGGCGAGGCCCTGGCGCTGCGTTGGGCAGACATGCGCCTCGACCGTTGCGAGCTCTCAATCAAGAGGTCCCTGACTCGGCGAAGTGGTGGGCTGGTGATCTCGGACGCCAAGACGCAGCGGTCGCGTCGCATGGTTTTCGCTGAGCCCAGCCATAGTCCGGCTGATTACCGAACAACGGGCCGAGCAGGTGGCTGAGCGTCTACGGGTCGGCAACTTATGGGAGGACAGCGGCTTCGTCTTCGCCACCGAGTTCGGCGGTCCAGCCGACCCGCGGAACCTGTTGCGGACGACGACGATCGCCGCCAAGCGAGCGAGTCTGCCGCAGATCGGCGTGCACACCCTTCGTCACACCTACGCTACGACGGCGCTGTTGAATGGTGTTCCGATGCATGTGGTGAGTCGCAACCTTGGCCACTCGTCGATCATCATCACCGCCGACATCTACGGCCACCTCACCGACGACGCTGCCAGATCAGCCGCGCTGGTCGTCTCGAACGCTCTCGACCTGTGACGCGATGAAGGCGTTGATCGACTCCATGGTGATCAGGCTGCGGCGCCCGATCCGCACCCGTGCGAGGTCATCCCGGCTGCACATCCGCCAGATCGTGGTCCGCTCCACGCCGAGGATGCGTGCCGCCTCGCACTGGGAAACAAGCAGAATCTGATTAGGCACGCTCACGCCAACTGAAGGAGATCGGCGACGTCGGGCGGTCCGATCAGCGGGCTCGTCCAGCCTTTGCTGACCCGACACACCCTGCCATATCAACTACCCCGCCGTACCGCTGCACGTGAACGGGGGTACGTACCTCACCCGGCGCGACGGGACGGCGACACTGGCTTATCCTGGCAACTGTTTTGATCGGTCCGCGATGCGGCGGTGCGACCAATCTTCTCGGCCTCCCCGCTGACCAGCCGCTCTTGGTCCCCGGTTTGGCGGTCAAGGGTGAGCGAAGCGAATCCGTAGGACGCGAAGCGCCCTAATGAGGGTGTCTGAGACTGGGTGAGTCCGGCGGGAGACCACTTAAGCGCCCTGAGGCTTCCGTCCTCTTTGTCAAGAGCGTGGCTCCCGCCGGTCTCGTTCCGGAGGCTGGTCACGGCTGGTTGGGGTGTTGCGCGGTGGAGCGCTTTCCATTAGGGCGCCGGACGG
>DATFOP010000401.1:0-5284 GCA_035265505.1 Propionibacteriaceae bacterium
ATGGGCCTGGTGGCGCGGTCCCACCGTGCCAGCAGTCCGAGTGCTGCCACCTGGACGGCGGCCTGGGCGAGGATGGTGAACTGCGAGACGTAGCTGGACAGCAGGTTGCCGAGCAGCAACAGCAGCAGCAGGGCGGTGTAGCCGTAGCGCAAGGCCTGCTCCCGGCGCAGGTGCTTCGGCCGCATGGCCCAGATAGCCATGCCGGACAGGACGGCGACCGTAAAACCGAGCGCCCAGGTTGCGATCTCCACCCCTCGGCCGAACCGGCCCAGGGGCCGGTCACCAACGGTGATCTGGAAGATCTCCGCCATGCCACCGCCCTGGAACGCCGAGACCAGCAGCAGGACAAGCTCCACAGTGCCGAACAGGCAGAACACCAGCAGGGCGAGCCGGGCCCCGCGGCGGGCTCGATCGGCCGGCAGCCACCGCTCGGTCAGCTCGCGCAGCCGATGACGGGTCCGGGCCGAGAACGTCTTGGTGTCGTCGATCTGGTCGGCGCGGGTGAGAGCCGTCTCGATCCCGTCCAGCAGCGCGGCCGACGCGGGGTCGAGCCCCTCCTCGCGGGCCCGGCGGATGTGCTCCGACATGGCACGCATCTCGGTTTGAGTCACGGTGCCGTCGGCCACGGTCTGGCCGAGGTCGATGGCCGCCAGCAGGTGGGCCCGCGGACTCCGCAACTGGTGTTGTCCGGCGAGCTCGGTGATCAACAGGATCACCACCAGGCAGCCATAGACAATCGGTGCGGCCAGTGGGAAGAAGTAGTCGTTGCGCTGGGTTATGAACTTGCCCACCTCGTCGACGAACAAACCGAACCCGATCCCGGTGAGCAGGGCAACGGCCAGTGCGGCGCCCCGGTTCTGCACCACGAGGGCGATGATCCCCGCGGCCAGTAGGAACAGCCCACCCCACAAGGCGTGCGCGATGTGGAATGTCGAGTTGCCGATCTGCGGATAACCGGTGAGGGCCAGGAACAGCCGTGTCAGGGCGATGGTCAGGGCGCAGCTGACCAGCACGATCACCATGAGCAGGCGCGACCGGTCCGAGACGATCACAAGCGGGTTCGCGGCTGGCCTGGCATGGCCCCCTCGGGTGGCGCGCCGGGCGGCGGATCCGGCGGTGGTCATGGATGCTCCTCGTCCATGCCTGTCGACGGTACTGCGATTTGCGACGCGCGTGGTCGCCCGCCGGCTGCCGCGACTTCCACGATGGGTTCGCGCTCTCGTACTTGACTATCGTCGCCGTTCTGACTGCGATGCTGAGGGCAGCGCGGGTCAATTCGCACGACCACTCGAAACCTGCGCGGAGCCTTCGGCATGGAGCCATTCGTGGAGCGAACTGGGGTCAACTGGGGTGGCCGTAAAACCCTCGAAAGCGTGATCGTGCAAGTAAAGTGGCTAGTCAGAGCTAGAGTCTACGCAGGAAGCGGTTCTCGTAATGCGTAGGTCCGGGGTTCGATTCCCCAAGGCGGCTCCGACCATTTCGCCCTAATCAGGCGCCACTTCCTCTAAGCGCGCCCCGTTCGTTTTCCGGCCTCTCGTCCGAGGATGCCCCCGTGGTGCCCCCGAGTCGGTACGCGGCGTCCCACAGATTGCCGTCAATCAGGTGGCCGTGCAGGTCCATCGTCATCGACGAGTTCTACATCGACACATTTCCCGTCACTAATGCGGACTACGCACGGTTCTGCACCGCTACGGGCCACGCTCCGCCGCGCCACTGGGAAGGCGGACGGTGCGCGCGACCGCTGTAGACCACCCGCTGGTCGAGGTGTCGTGGCGGGATGCATGCGCATTCGCGGCAGTGGGCCGGGAAATCGCTGCCCAGTGCACTGCAGTGGGAGAAAGCCGCGCTGGGAACCACGGGCACAGTGTTCTCGTGGGGTGACCAGAAAACGGCAGCGAAGTGCAACGTTCGAGAGACCGGCGTCGGCACGACGACCTCCGTCTTTCGCTACCACAGCGGGGTCTCGCCGTACGGCGTCTACGACATGGTTGGCAACGTCTGGGAGTGGTGCTCAACGAACACCCACCAGAGGCCGATACGGGCTCAAGGGCATCGCCTTCACAAGTCCCGTTGTTTCGAGGTGAACCAGCTGCCTGGAACGATGCAAACGACTTCATCGAGGACGACGACACCGGCTTCCGATGCGCATGCTCCGCTGCCCAGATGACTGTCTAGGCGATCATCTGGGCCGACCAACCCAGTGTGCGACGCGCCTCCGACGGTCTTTCGCCTTGCGGTCCCGCACCCCATAGACAACTGTGATCAGGCCCGGAAGCATGGATTTCATGCCGCTGCCGAAGCTCGCGTCAACAGCCGTCCAGGTCGCCGTACAGGACACGGCCTTCTCCACCGACGCACTGGGCCGTTTTGTCGCCAATACCTACGAGGAGGCGACGGCGAGTGGACCCTTCTCGGCGATCGTCGTCGGTGCGGGGGCTTACGGCGCGTACTGCGCCACCGAGATCCGTCGGTCGCACCCAGGTGCGCGCGTGCTGGTCCTCGACGCCGGCAGCTTGCTGGTCACCGAGCATGTGCAGAATCTTGGCAATATCGGCCTCGATGTCCCGGCGCCGATCATGCCCAGCGCCGACCCCGGCACCGCGCGCGAGATCGTGTGGGGGCTACCGTGGCGGGGCAACGTCGAGTTCCCCGGTCTCGCCTATTGCACGGGCGGCAAGTCGATTTACTGGGGCGGGTGGTGCCCGCGGCTCACCGACGCCGATCTGGCCGTCTGGCCGGCCACCGTCGCGGCTTGGCTGAAGGCGAACTACACCACCGTCGAGAGCGAGACCGGCGTCGTCCCCGATACGGATTTCATCTTCGGTGCCCTCCAAACGGCACTGTTCCCCGCGGTGACCGCGGCGGCGGCGACCGTACCCGGCCTCACCGACGTTCAGCCCGCGCCGCTAGCGGTGCAGGGCAGCCCGCCCGTGTCGGGGCTGTTCGGCTACGACAAGTTCTCCAGCGTTCCGCTGCTGGTCGACGCGATCCGCCGCGACGTCCGGGAGGCGCACAACTCCGACGCCGCCCGACGGCTGTTTCTCGTGCCCAGGGCGCACATCGTCGCACTGCACACGATCAGCGGAAGGGTGGCCACCGTGGAAGTCGACGTCGCGGGCGCGCGCAAGTTCCTCGGCATCGCCCCCGGCGCGGTGGTGGTGCTTGCAGCCAGCGCCGTCGAGACGACCCGACTCGCGCTGCATTCCTTTCCGACCCCCCTGATGGGCCGCAACCTGATGGCCCACGTCCGCACCGACTTCCCCGTCCGCATCGCCCGCAGCGCACTCCCCCAGCTCCCTGGCCCGGTGGAGACGGCCGCGATGCTGGTGCGCGGAGAGGTGGCCACCGGCCGGTTCCACCTGCAGCTCACCGCATCGACGAGCCGGGGCGGATCCGACGACCTGTTGTTCAAGATGATCCCGGACATCGAAGAGCTTGCCGCGCACACCACCGCGCTAGATCCGGACTGGATTCCCGTGACGCTGCGCGGCATCGGCGAGATGACCGGCGATCGCACTAGTCCGGTGCCAGACCTGTCGCGGAGCTGGATCGACCTCAGCCCATTCGAGACCGACGAGTACGGCGTCCCCCGCGCGTACGTGCATCTGGTCACCGCGCCGGGCGACATCGCGACCTGGGCGGCGATGGACGCCGCCGCTCTCCAGCTCGCCCAGACCGTCGCCGGTGCGCCGGACCGCATTCAGTACTTCTGGGACGGCCAATGGCGGACCCAACCGTTCCCGGTCAACCGGCCCTTCCCCGACTGGCACCGGGGGTTGGGGACGACCTACCACGAGTCGGGCACCCTGTGGATGGGTGATGACCCGGCCACATCGATCACCGACACCGTCGGCAGGTTCCATCACGTGTCCAACGCCTACGCCTGTGACCAGTCCATCCTGCCGACGGTAGGCTCCGCGAACCCGGTCCTTACCGGTCTCGCCCTCACGAAGCGGGTGGCCGAGGCCTTGCCGATCTGACAAGTTGGCTAAAGACCGGTCCTTGCCGGCCATCGGCGAGGACCTTCGTCACGGTGTTGATGTTCCGCCATCAGTGAGCTGAACGCACGCGGCTGAGGTCAAGTTCTTAGAGCGAGGCTCGGCCACCGACCCGGCAGAGGAGAACTTCGGGGACTGGGTGTTCCTTGTGCACCGCGGCCGGTTCGGGTATACCCAGCGGAACGGTCCCGCCTGCACTGGGATACGGCACATCAGCCTCAACGTCTGCCATCGCTCAGGTAGACGACGGTTGATCGTAACCGAGCCAAGACGCGATGACGGAGCTGGCGAGTCCGGTCTGCGGCAAGGTCATGGCGCAGCTCTGTCGCACCACCTGGGGGTGAATCCGTTTTCCGAGCAGGGAGGGACTCTGTTGGCCGGGGTCGCTGCGCCAGCGGCGCGGGGAGGGGGCTTAGCCTCGGTTCGTGACGCGGTCGTCCGGTGCCAGAGTCATGTCGGTTCTCGGGGTGCTGGTGTTCTGGGTCGGCGTCTTCGTGGCTGGCGGTTTGGTCAACGGGTACTCCGCGCGCGAGGACTACATTTCGGTCTTGGCCGCTCGCGGATCACCGGTGGCTGTCTTGGTCATCAGCGCGCTGTTGGCAAATGCGGTTGCTCATCTGGCCACCGCGGGCGCGGTCCTGGCTGGGTGGGGCGCTCGGTTGTTGGCCGGGTTCCTCGCCGCGGCCGCGGTGGCCTTGGTGGCCGTAGCAGTGTTCCGACAATCGTGTCCTGCTGGGCTTCCGCGATGTGGCCTCGCAAATTCGTCCGCGGCAGACTGGGTGGACGTAGTACACGGCGTGAGTGTCGGCGTGTACGAGTTGTTCACCCTGGCGGCGATGTTGACCTTGACGATTGGCGCCTTTCGCCGCAATTCCGCCCCGCCGCGGTGGTTGGGTTGGGTGAGCCTAGCGTTCGCGGCCGGGTCGGTGGCATTGGGCGTTCAATCCGTCGGCGACCACTCGGGCATGTGGCAACGCCTCTGGCTCGCGAACAATCTCGTCTGGCTGCTCCTTGTCGCATGGACCGCCACGGTGCGAGAACGCGCGATATGCAACTCCGGGGGTATTGGTGCCATCGCGGCTTAGGTCCGTCGCCAGTCTCGGATCTCATGGCGCGTAGATGCAGGGGTCATGCCGAGGTGGAGAAGGACGGCGAGAACCCGCCGATTGGCGTCCTCAATGTCGGCGATGTCGAGCTTGAGGAGCAGCCGCCGGACGTGGGCCTCAACGGTTCGTTCGCTGAGGACCAGCCGTTTGGCGATACCTGTGTTGGTCATCCCCTGCGCC
>DATFOP010000402.1:0-4355 GCA_035265505.1 Propionibacteriaceae bacterium
CGCCGCGGAACAGCGCGCCATGGCACTTCGGGAGAAGCTCGGCAACCACGTGCGGTGAGGCTGCATCGGCTCGGCCGTGAAATCCCGAAGACTAGGCGTGTGCGGACCATCGGCGTCGAAGAGGAGCTGCTCCTTGTCGACGAGCGGACCGGGGCCCCGACGGCCATCGCCGAACGCCTGCTGCGGCACTGGGATATGCCAGACATGATCTTCGGGGTAGCCGATCGGACGATCGAGATGGAGGTCTGAGGTGGCCAAACAGGTCATTATCGCGGGAGCCACGGGCTTCGTCGGCTCACACCTAGCGGTGGCGCTGGAGGAAGAGTGCTACTCGGTGCTGGCTATGACTCGGCACCCCGACTCCTATTCAGGCGCCGGCAAGCCGGTGTTGGGTGACGTGAGTGATCCGCGCAGCCTGCGCTCCGCGATGGAAGGTGCAGATGCGGCCTACTACCTGGTCCACTCGCTTCAGCAAGACGACTTCGTCGAAAAGGACGCGCAGGCCGCGCGCAGCTTCGGAACGTCCGCGGCGGAAGCTGGGGTCGAGCGGATCATCTATCTTGGTGGTCTGGGCCGCGATGATCAAGAGTTGTCTGATCATCTGAAATCCCGGCGCCAGGTGGAGAAGCTGCTCGGTCAGGGTGGTGTTCCGGTGACCGTCCTGCGGGCGGCGATCATCATCGGGCATGGCGGCATCTCCTGGGAGATCACCCGTCAGCTGGTTGCCCACCTCCCCGCCATGGTGGTGCCGAAGTGGGCGACGACCCGAACCCAGCCGATCGCGCTTGCGGACGTGATCCGGTATCTCGTCGGAGTCCTGGAGCCAGAGACCGCAAAAGGCCGGGTCTTCGAGATCGGCGGCCCGGACGTGCTGACGTACGCCGACATGATGCGGCAGGTGGCAAGGTGGCATCACCACCGACCGCTGCCAATGCTGGCGCTGCCGCTGCTGACCCCCCGCCTTTCCTCGCACTGGTTGGCGCTGGTCACTGACGTGAACACGGCTACGGCCCGCAACCTCGTGGACTCGATGAGCAACGAAGTCGTGGCCACCGAAAATTCGATCACCGACCTGGTCCCCGGTGCTCCGATGAGCTATCGGGATGCCGTACGAGAGGCGTACCGGCAACGAGCCAAGGCGCTCAGCGAAGCGCCGTGAGCCGACGCAAGCGGATGCTCGGGCGAGCGGTCGGAGTCGTCCGCCCGGTCTTGATCGACAAGGTGGAGCGGGATCACTGGCAATCGGATGCCCAGTTCCTCCGGCGCCGTGTCGTGGTGGCGATCACCTTGGCGGTCGGCGCGACGCTGCTGGGTTTGTCCTTTTCCACTCGGCAAGGTGATCCCGCGTTCTATCCGCTGACGTTCGGGTTGGCGGCTACGTGGGCCATCGGCAGCTTTGCGTCCGGACCGTTGCATCTCGGCCACATCTTGTCCCGCGGTACGTTGCGCCGTCCGATCCTCGCCCCGATCGCGGTGGGCCTGGCGCTAGCCGGCGCCTTTGTGCTGGGCGCCGTCGTGATGCGAACGATTCCACCGCTGGCCAGTTTGGCTGAAGACGTCCTCGGCTACGCCCGGGCAGGCAACTTGTGGATCATCTTCGTGATCACGCTGGTCAACGGCATCACGGAGGAGCTGTTCTTCCGAGGCGCGCTGTTCGCCGCTATCGGCCTGCGGTATCCGGTGCTGATCTCCACGATCATCTACTCGTTGGCCACCATTGCCGGCGGCAATCCTTTGCTGGTTTTCGCTGCGGCCGTGCTCGGCACGGTCGTCGCCCTGCAGCGCCGGGCAGGCGGCGGCGTGCTCGCGCCAATCCTCACCCACATCACGTGGTCGCTTGTCATGCTCCTCGCGCTGCCGCCAATCTTCGCGAACGCACCATGACCGGGAAAGCGCCCTGAGCCTGCCGAAGGGCGGTCAAGAAGGGTCGGTCGACAAACTCAGACAGCGCTTTGGACAAGCTCAGCCCGCATCTTCGACAGGCTGAGGCCACTATTCAGCTCGTGTCACGGATCAGGCGACCGGCGGCGGTCCGTCGTACCGGCTTTCCTGGACGTGCTTGGTCCGGCCGCGCTGGTAGTTGAGCACCAAAGCCAGCACCAGCGTCAGCACGCCAGCCAGGAGCAGGATGATCCCGAGCGTGTCGTCCGATACGAACGGGATGTCCAAATTCAGCGCGAACAAAAAGATTGCCCCGATCACGATCAGCAAGATTCCCAGGCCGATTCCCATATCGACTCCCCCTCTAGGCCCCGGACGGGCCTGTCGGCACTCAGGATACGGCGTAAACCGGACGTGCGCGGGAACCACGCCTTCGTGGTCGGCCCGAAGGCCCAGCTCCTCGGGGACGGACTCAGCTCGCCTTTTTCGCCGCCCTGGCGCTCTTCTTGGCCGGTGCTTTCTTGGCCGGTGCTTTCTTGCCGGCAGCCTTCTTCGCGGCAGGTTTCTTGTCGGAGGCCTTCTGGGTCGCGGTCTTCCCGCTGCCGGCAGAGCTTCCGCTCTTCGTCGCCTTTGTCTCCTGACCGGCTCTAGCCGCCCTGTTCCGCTCGACGCTTTGGCGGAGCGCCTCCATCAGATCGATGACCTCGGCATCAGAGGTCTTTTCCGGCTCCTCGCCGAAGGTCTCCGCCGTGTCGAGCGCATCGCCCTTTTCGAGCTTGGCCGCGATGAGCTGTCGCAGTTGCTCCTGGTATTCGTCGCTGAACTTCTCGGGAGCGAAGTCGGTCGACATGTTGTCGACCAGCGAAGCCGACATCTTCAGTTCCTGGGCCGATACCCGTACATCGCCGTCGAGACTGCCGAAATCAGCCTCCCGAACCTCGTCGTCCCAAAGGAGCGACTGCAACATCAGAACCTGGTCGCGAGCGCGCAGCGCGCCGAGGCGCGTCTTCTGGCGCAGTGAGAACTGCACGATCGCCGTGCGGTCGGTCTCCTCGAGAGTGCGCCGAAGCAGGGCATACGCCTTAACGGCCGTCTTCTCCGGCTCCAGAAAGTAGCTGCGATCAAACATGATCGGATCGATTTGCTCGGAAGGCACGAATTCGACGACCTCGATCTCGCGGCTCCGCTCCTCGGGGAGAGACTTGAGGTCCTCCTCGGTAAGCACCACAGTCGTGGATCCCTCGGCAAACGCCTTGTCAATGTGGGCGTATTCGACCACCTTGCCGCACTTTTCGCAACGACGTTCGTAGCGGATCCGACCGCCGTCTTTGTCATGCACCTGGTGCAGATCGACGTCGTGATCCTCGGTTGCGCTGTATAGCCGGATCGGCACATTCACCAGGCCGAAGGTGATGGCACCCTTCCAGATCGCCCGCATGCTGCGACGGTACAGCTCCAGTCAGCCAGGCGCACCCCCCGCTGGGCGCCTTTCACCGCTGGATACTGGTCTCATGGCGGCCACCGCGGATCAGACCGTGACCGTCGACGGCCGCTTGATCAAGCTCACCAATCTCGACAAGGTGCTCTACCCGGCAACGCAGACCACCAAGGCTGACGTGCTGGCCTACTACGCGCAGGTTGCCGGGGTGATGCTTCCTCACCTGCGTGATCGTCCGGCCACCCGCAAACGCTGGCCGGACGGCATGGGCAGCGGCGAGCAGAAACCAACCGTCTTCTTCAACAAGGATCTCGCCAAGGGAACACCGGACTGGGTGCAGCGCTACAAGATCGCCCATCGAGATCACGACAACTACTACCCGGTGATCAACGATCTGGCCACGCTGACCTGGCTCGCCCAGCTCGCGGCGCTGGAGATCCACGTGCCGCAATGGAAGTTCGCACCCGACGGCCAACCGCGCAACCCCGATCGCCTCGTCCTCGATCTTGATCCTGGACCGGGCGTCACGCTGCCCGAGTGCGCGGAGATCGCCGTGCTGGTACGAGACATCCTTCGCGACATCGGTCACGATCCCATCCCGGTGACCAGTGGCAGCAAGGGCATTCATCTGTACGCACCGTTGGACGGTTCGCTGTCGACGGAGCAAGCCAGCGAACTCGCCCGACAGCTCGCGGTGGCACTTGAGTCCGAACATCGCGATCGGGTGATCAGCTCGATGAAACGTTCGCAGCGCGACGGCAAGGTTTTCATTGACTGGAGCCAGAACAACGGCGCCAAGACGACGGTCTCGCCGTATTCCATGCGGGGCCGAGAGCGACCGACCGTGGCGGCCCCCCGCACCTGGGAGGAGCTCGCATCAGCTGATCTTGGTCAGCTGAGCTACACCGAGATGCATAGCCGGATCGCCGAGCTGGGCGACCTGATGGTGCCGCTGGCCGATCTTGGCCCTTCCAGCTCGGACAGACTCGCCACCTACCGCAGCATGCGCGACGCCCGGAAGACACCTGAACCGGTC
>DATFOP010000403.1:0-10667 GCA_035265505.1 Propionibacteriaceae bacterium
GTTAATCAGGCCCGTCCGGGCCGCACGAGCCCTGACTCGTAGGCGATGACGATCAGCTGAGCGCGGTCGCGGGCGCCGAGCTTGGTCAAAATGCGGGCGACGTGGGTCTTCACTGTGGCGGGACTCACGTACAGTTCGCTGCCGATCTCAGCGTTCGACAGGCCTCTGGCAACGAGTGCGAGCACGTCCCGTTCGCGATCGGTGAGCACGTCCATGGCAGACGACTGGGCTTCGATAGTCTCGCTGGGGCGTCGGATGAAGGTTTCGATCAGATGCTTCGTGATGCTTGGGGACAGCAGCGCCTCACCGGTGGCGACGAGTCGGACGCCGGCGAGCAGCTCGGCGGGCGGCGTGTCCTTGAGCATGAAGCCGCTGGCGCCGGCGCGGAGCGCGGCGAAGACGTACTCGTCGAGGTCGAAGGTGGTCAAGATCAAGACGCGTACGCCGACGCAGCGGTCGTCGGCCAGGATTCGCCTGGTGGCTTCGAGACCGTCCATCACGGGCATCCGGATGTCCATCAGAACGACGTCGGGCTGCGTGTGGAGGACGAGGTCGATGGCTTCGGCCCCGTTGGCGGCACTGCCGACGATGTCGATGTCCGTCGCCGACTCGAGGAGGACGCCGAATCCGGCGCGCAGCAGGGCTTGGTCGTCGACTACGGCGACTCGGATCATCGCGAGTCGACCGCCTGTCCGATCGGCAGCTCAACGCAGAGACGGAATCCGCCGTTGGGCTCCGGCCCCGATTGTGACGTTCCGCCGAACAGCGCGGCTCGCTCGCGAATCCCAGTGAGGCCGTGGCCGGAGCCGGGCGGACCCGGGGGCCCGGACCCGCGCGGGCGTCCATCGTCTCGGATCTCGACCCGCAGAGCGGCCTCGGATCGGCTGATGGTCAGCTGTGCGATCGGTCCGCCGTGGCGCAGCACGTTGGTCAGCCCCTCTTGGACGATGCGGTACGCCGAGATATCCAGTGCCGCCGGAAGATCGCTGATCTCGGCTAGATGGTTCACCTCGAGCCGTAGGCCGGCGGCGCGGAACTGCTCGAGTAGGCGGTCGAGATCCCGCAAACCTTCCGCCGGCCGCGAACCTGTCCCATCGGCGTCACTCCTCTCCTCCGAGCGCAGAACGCCGAGCAGTCGGCGCATCTCGACCAGTCCTTGGCGTGCGGTGACTTCGATGGTGCCGAGCGCCTGGCGGACTAGTTCCGGCCGCTCGTCGATGACATGGTTTGCCACGCCGGCCTGCACGGCGATCACACTCATCGAGTGCGCGACCACATCGTGAAGGTCCCGGGCGATCCGGAGCCGCTCGTCACTAACCGCCCGGCGGCCCTCGTCCGCCCGCTGCTGGGCGAGACGCCGGGCCTCCTCGAGCTCGAGCTGACGTCGTGCGCGGAGCGAACGCAGATGCTCCCCGGCCAGCCAGGCCACCGTGACGGTGAGGACGGTGCTGATCCACGAGGAGGCGGTGGCCACGCCCGCCGGCTGCAGCGCCAGGGCGACGATCAATCCGATCACCCCCGCCAGATAGACCACAACGGCTCGGACGCGACCCACATGCAGGCCAACCGCGAACACCAGAGCGAAGGTGGCGTACCCCGGGTACGCGCTGAACTGCCCGATCGCATAGGCGGCCAGGGCGAGGTCCGACACGATGATTGCCGCCACCGGGAACTGTCGGTGGACCGCGAATGGGGCGCAGATCGCGCCGGCCAGTAGGTAGGCGACAACCGTGGAGGCTGACTGGCCCGGTGTCAGGGGCCGCTCCGCTAGCTCAACGGCCATGACGGCCCATAGCAGGCCAGCGCCCACAGCGTCGAGGACCGCTCCGCGGAAACGGGCTGACCCAAGTCGCGCGGGCCTCTCACTGAGAGTCAGCCGCGGACTACGCATGGGGAAACGCTTCCATACCTAGCCTGCTTGCGCATCCGCCGGAAGGCCTACGCCGCACGGCGCATTCGGCGTTCGACGATTCGCCTTCACGGCTGATGACGAAGACAGCGGACCGCTACGAGATTAGAGCCCATGAGCACTCCACCTGTCACACCGGCGACAGCCGACCCGCCCACCGATCCCATACCTCGCGGCTGGTTCCGGCGAGCTGCCGTCGCCCATCCGATCATCCTGCTCCTCGGCGTGGGGACCGCATTCGTGTGGACCACCCAGATGGCCTCGGCGCTGGCCGGGGTCGATTTCATGCCCGCGAAGCTTGCCGAGCTTCTGCTCCTGGTTGGGCTCGCGATCGCCATCACGCGGACCACCGACGGGCGCCGGGGCGTCCGGCAGCTGTTCGCTGGTCTGCTGCGCTGGCGACTGGGCTGGCGCTACCTGGTCCTGATCGTCCCCATGCCGCTGCTCACGCTTGGCGTGGCTGCCGCGACCGGGACTCTGCACCAGCCTCCCGGGGGATGGGTCCTCCTGGGGTTGACCTACCTGTTGTTCCTGGCCGCCGGCGCGGTCAGCGCCAACATCTGGGAGGAGACCGTGTGGGGCGCTTTCGTTCAGGGACGTCTGATGGCGCGGCACGGTCTGCTCGTCGGATCCTTGCTCACCGCCGTGCCGGTGTTCCTGATCCACCTGCCGCTCGCGTTCGAGACCGACGGCTGGCACGGCACTACCTGGCGGGACGTCTTCATCACCTGGGGAGTGCTGCTCCTCGCGGCACCCTTCCAGCGGTACCTGATCGGCACCCTGTTGATCGACACCGGCGGAAGCACCCTCGCCGCTGGTCTGATGCACGCATCGATCAACGCTGCCGGCGCCATGGCGATCATCCCGGGCGGGTGGCAAAACGTCCCCGCCTTGATAGTCCTCACGCTCACCGTCGTGGCCTTCCGGAGCTGGCGCGGATTGTCGCCGACCGACGGGTACGCGCCGACCATCACCCCAGCGTCGGAGGCCGCTGAGCGCACCGTTCTCGGAGCCACGCCGTGACCGCGGCAAACTGGTCCTGATTCTCGGATATCTCCTCACCCGCTGACGGGGCGCAGCTGACCCCGCAGCTCGGCATCCAACTACGCCAACCAACCAAGCGTTCCTGAGCCGAAGAGGTAGCCGTGATGGCCTTAACTGAACACCCGCGGCCCGGGGCCCTTGGGTTGTGGCCGGTCCGCTTTGATGTTGGGGGAAGTTCCGCTATCGGAAGTTCAGCTCCGAGCGCGGCCACACTTAGGCGTCAGGAGAACTGTCCGTAATCCATTAAGGTTTCCAAACTTGCCACTCGTCGGCCTTCCTGCACCGCCCCGAGGGCGGTCGCGCCCTGACACGATATGCAGGACCCAGCCGCACGTGAGAACACAACGACGGAGCACCCCATGAACGCTGAACAGTCCTCTGCTTCGGGCACCGGACGGGCTGGACCCACGTCAGCCCCCGTACCAGCCGCAGAGGTGCCGGATTCGTCCGGGACGCGTCCACTGCTTCCGCGCGGCTTGTTGATCATCGTCGGTATCGCGTCTGCGCTGGTGGCTGCCGTCGGCCTGAGGGCATTTTCCGACGTAGTGGCACCGGTGTTCTTGGGACTTGTCTTGTCGATCACCGTTCAGCCGCTGCGTCGGTTGCCTGCACGTCACGGCCTTCCCGGCTGGGTAGGCACCGTGCTGAGCCTCATCGCGGCGTACGCCATTGTGGCCGCTCTGCTCTTCATCCTGGTCGTTTCAGGGGTCCAGCTGGCCGGATTGCTTCAGGACTACGCACCCCAGTTCCAGGCATTCCTCAATGACGTCGGTGCCACACTGACCAAGGCGGGGTTCGACACGAGCCAGGCTGAGGCTGTCATCGACCAGGCGAGTCCCGGCAAGTTGATCGATTTCGCTACCCAGCTCCTTGGCGGCGTGGCCGGCATCCTGGGCAGCGTCTCTTTTCTGGTCCTGCTTCTCTTTTTCACGGTGACCGACGCAGCCAGGTTCACGACAAATCTATTTCGGGTTTCCCCCGCTGGTCAGCGCCTTGCCGAAGCGTTTGGGCTTTTCGCCCATGGCAGTCGCCGCTACCTTGCGGTCGCCACCGTGTTCGGCGCGGTCGTCGCTCTTCTGGACGTTGTCGCCTTGACGATCCTTGACATCCGCTATGCCTGGCTGTGGGGGTTGCTCGCCTTCGTCACCAACTACATCCCCAACGTCGGATTCTTGATCGGGCTCTTGCCGCCGACCGTCATCGCCCTACTTGACCAGAACGTCGGGACTGCCGTTGCAGTCGTGGTGATCTACTGCGTGATCAATCTGATCCTGCAGAGCGTTATCCAGCCGCGCGTGGTAGGCAACACGGTGGGCCTTTCCGGCACCCTCAGCTTCCTGTCACTGATTGTGTGGTCGTCGATCTTGGGCGGGGTCGGCGCCCTCCTGGCAGTTCCGGCCAGCCTGTTCGTCAAGGCACTTTTTGTTGATGTTGACCCCGAGCGAGGCTGGGTGAATTCGCTGCTCTCAAACTCCGTCGACGAGGCTGAGCCGATCCGAACGGCGTCTTGAACCGGATCACTTCAGCTGAACGCCAGGCCGCCAGCAACCGATTCCTCGAACCTGGCCAGCAAGCCACGACGAATCCTCGGCTCAGCGGCGGGTGTCACGCGAAGCGCATCCAGCCCGAGCAACGCAGCACCCACCACCGGCGGATGATCAGCGAGCTGGACCTGCGTGCGGGGCGCATGGCCCTGAATCCGCCGCGACACCCCATCGAACAACTGCGGTTGTCGAGACGTGAGGACTCCGCCGCCGAGCACGACATCGGTTGACTCATCCCTCAGCCCCAGTCGGTCCATCGCCACGCGCACCATCAGAAACACCTCTTCCGCCAGCCGCTCGACGACGGCGAACGCCATCCGGTCGCCGGCGGCCGCGGCTCGCAGCAGCACCGGCGCCAATTCATGGATCCGAGCCATGGGCATCCGCCCGAAGTGCAAGGCCTCGGTCACGTCGGCGACCGTGGCTGTCCGGAAGTGCTGCCGCACCGCCTCCCGTAGCAGGGTCTCCTCGCCCCGGCCGTCTTCAGCCCGTACGGCGAGGAATAAGGCCTCCATCCCAAGAGCAGCACCGCCTCCCCAGTCACCGGAGATGGTGCCCACCGCCGGGAACTGAAACCGCCCGCCGCGTGCCGATTGCCCGACGCAGTTGATGCCGGCGCCGCACACCACACCTATCCGGTTCGGCGCCTGGGTCCCCGCCCGCAGCAGGGCGAATCCGTCGTTGTCCAGATCAACATCATTTACCCAGCGCTCCTCCGATACCCGGCTCCGGAGCATGTCCCGCTCAGCCGGATAGTCAGCACCGGCCAGATAGAAGGCACCGAGCTGGGCGACTGGTCGACCGCCGATGCCCGCTTCCCCAGCGGCAGCGGAGACACAATCGGTGAGCACCTGGACCGTAGCGTCCAGGCCGATGACCTGATGATTCGATCCAGAGCCGCGGGCATACCCGAGCAGAGTCCCGTCGTAACCGACCAACGCGACATCAGTCTTGCTGTTCCCTCCGTCCACCGCGAGCACGGCAGCGGTCACGCCAGCCACCTCAAGTAGTCGCGATTGGCCGCCAGCAAGAGATCGGTGAGCTGGTCCGCCGCTTTCCGCTGGCCGACCAGGGGATGCGCCAGCAGGGCCCGGAAGACGCGTTCCCGGCCACCGTGCACGGCGGCGTCCACCGCAAGTTCCTCATATGCCGAGACGTGCGCGATGAGCCCGGCGCAGAGCGGATCGACGGTGGTCACAGCCTCCGCTACTGGACCTTGTGGTCCAACTCGGGCCGGCACCTCGACGACAGCGGCGTCTGGCAGGAACGGCAGCGTGCCGTCGTTTCGCAGGTCGACCACATGCACGCCCTCACGATCGCCAAGCAGCGACGCCATCAGCTCCACCGCCGCCTCGGAGTAGTAGGCGCCGCCACGCTGCTCCAGCAAGGCCGGCTTTTCCGCCACCGATGGGTCGGCATAGATGTCGAGGAGCTGTCGCTCGATGGCAGCCACCTCCTCTGCCCGGGAAGGTTTGGCCCGCTGTTCGGCAACCACGTGATCATGCTCATAGAAGAATCGCAGGTAGTACGAGGGCCACATCCCCAGCCGGCGCACGAAGTCCGCCGGCATGCCCGATCGTGCGGCCAGCGAATCCGCGAAGTCCGCGAGCAACTGTGGCAGCCGATCCTCGCCATCAACCATCACCCGCCGGGTCCAGCTCAGATGATTGAGCCCAACATGATCGAGCGAAACCTGGCCAGGGTTCACCCCAAGTGCAGCCGCTGCCGCTCGCTCGTTGCCGATGGCGACGTTGCACAGCCCAACCGCTCGGTGGCCGGCGTCCAGAAGTGCCCGAGTGACGATGCCCACCGGGTTGGTGAAATCGATAATCCAGGCATCCGATGCGGCGAGGCGCGACACCCGGTCGGCGATGTCTCGGACGACCGGCACCGTCCGCAGGGCCTTCGCCAGCCCGCCGGCGCCGGTGGTCTCCTGACCGACACAGCCGCACTGCAGTGGGAACGCCTCATCCACTGCCCGAGCCGCCTGACCGCCCACCCGCAACTGGATGAGCACCACCGACGCGTCCGCGATGGCCGCATCACGATTCGTCGTCGAGGTGACCTTGCCGGCGTGTCCGAGCTTGGCGAGAATCCGTTTCGAGACACTGCTGACCACGGCCAGCCGCTCTGCTGCAGGGTCGCTCAGAGCCAGCTCTTCAACGCCAAGTTGCTCACCGAGCCGGCCTATCCCATCGACTAGTTCGGGTGTGTACGTCGAACCGCCGCCAACGACGGCCATCTTGATTCGTCGGCTGGGCGTCACAGCCGGCACCGCACCTTCACCCATGATGATCAGAATGCCAGTCCAGCCCATGGTGGCCGTGGCCAGACCCGGCTCAACCGCCTCCGGCGCCCCCGCGTCCGCCTTTGACACCACACCAAGGGACTCATCTGCCCGCCACGATGTGCGGCTTCTTTTGAGGACTGCCAGCTTCGTGACCCGAAGTCACCTACCCTGCCTCTGTGGCGGGGGACCTTCGGCAGCTCGATACGTGGGTGCACAGCGACCGCAGGCCTGCAACTGCTTCCCCTAACGGAAGGGCTGACGTTGCCACCGGCTCGCGGTGGGGGTTGCTGACCAAGGCCCAGCCGACCGTTACGTTGCCCGCCTTCGCTGCGCCCTCCATGCGCCTTGTGGTGCCGTACTTCGGGCGCCGCCCGGCGTACTTCCCGTTGGTCGTGCGAAGCATGGCGGCCAACCCTGACGTGTCCTGGCTGCTGTTGACCGAGCAGCCGGTGCCGGACGCGCCGCCCAACGTCGAGGTGACGTTGTGCGAGTTCGGGGACCTGGCCAAGCGCATTCGGAGCGCCTTCGACTTCGAGATCTCGCTGGAGCGACCGTACAAGCTCTGCGACTTCCGGCCCGCCTTCGGCGAGATCTTCGCCGACGAGCTTGCCGGCTACGACTTCTGGGGCCACAGCGACCTCGACCTGATCTTCGGCCAGATCCGCGAGCACCTCCCGGCCGCGGCATTCGATGCCGACAAAATCCTGTTCAACGGCAACTTCAGCCTCTATCGGAACACCGCCGAAACAGCCGGGTGGTACCGGCACGAGATCGGCAAGGTCAGCTACCGGGATGCCATGACGAATCCGGCCGCCATGCACTTCGACGAGTGGGCCGGCATCTACTACATCGTCGAGGACATTGGGGCGCCCGCGTGGCACGAGGACGTGATCTTCGACATCTCGTTCCACCGGTACCGCACCCACCCGGTGGCGTCACCGGGGCATGACTCCCGCCGGTACGCCTGGGAGGACGGCGAGGTGTGCGAGTACCGGCTGGAGCAGGGTCGCCTGGTGCGCAGGACCGCGCTGCTGATCCACCTGCAGAAGCGGGTGCTCCGGGCGCCGGCACCCGACGTACTCGCAGCCGAGCGGTACTGGATCCTGCCGAACCGGTTCGCCGTCCAAAACCGGGTGACGCCGTGGTCGGTCCGCGCGGCTCAGATCCCGCGCGGCCACGAACTGGTGCCGTTCTACGTGCGCCGGGTGCAACGGTGGCGCCGACGCCGAGCGACCCGCCGGGCAGCCGCCGCCGGGCGGACCACCGTGCAGGTCTAACGGGTCCTGGCTGCACAAGGCGGTCGGCAATTCCACGCCCCGAGTGAAGGCGACGAAGTGGCGGGCCGTCAGTTTCGGTTACGGTGGGCGGGTCCCTAGTCAACCTCAATAACCTTGTCGAAGACGAGATCGGGGCACGTCCCCGGGAAGGTTGAGATCCTGCCGGAGGGCCGTCTCGTCGCCGATGGGAGCTGACAGCCAGATGGGCACCGCGCCAACGGAATCTCAGCGGACCACGAGCCGCGTGCGCGCCTGGTACGACCGCTTTCAGAGTGGCCGGGCAGTTCTTATCGCATGGCTGATCACCCGCGCGCTCATGCTCGCGCTGCTTGCCCTCGCAGAGCGGTTCATGGTGGGCGACGTCTTCTACTATCACCGCAAGATCGCCGCTCTGACCAGCGTCGGACTGGGCAAGACACTCAACGAGTACCCCACACCGGTCGTGTGGATCTTGTCCTTGCCCTACGGGGCGACTGGTGGCACCCGGACTGGCTACCTGATCGCGTTCATCATCTTCATGCTGGCGCTGGATGCAGCCTTCGCCTGCGCCTTGTGGCGTACGGCCGGGCGGAGGCGGGACTACGGGCTGGACTTCTGGCTCTTCTTTCTCTTCTTGATCGGGCCGCTGTGCTACCTGCGGTTCGACATGTTGCCGGCGGTGCTCGCCGGCGGTGCCCTGCTCGCTGCACGCCGACGGCCCTGGATCACGGGCGCGCTGACTGGACTCGGCGCAGCGGTGAAACTGTGGCCGGCCCTACTGTTTCCGTCGTTTCTAGCGCACCGGCCGGATCGCCGGGCGGTGACCTGGGGCTTTGTCGGGGTCGGCGTTGGCCTGGCCCTGCTGAGCCTGATTTTCGGGGGCTGGATCCGACTCATCTCGCCCTTGACTTGGCAGTCGGGCCGGGGGCTGCAGATCGAGTCCATCTGGGCCACACCGCTGATGGTGGCCCGAGCGGTGCAGCCCACCGAGTGGATCGTGGATTACTCGAAGTTCCAGGCCTACGAGATCTTCGGCCCCGGCGTGTCACCACTGTTGCTGCTCAGCAATCTGGCGACCGTCGCCGGCCTGATCGTGATCATTGCGCTGTACGCGCGTGCCTTCCGCAATCCGCAGCCGACGCCGGTGGCGATCGGCCTCGTCGTTCTCGCCACGGTCGCGATCATGACGATCACCAATAAGACCCTGAGTCCGCAATATCTCCTCTGGCTCGGTGGGCCGATGGCAGCGCTGTTGATCTTGCGCAGCCAAGCAACCGAACAGGAGAAGCCAACGCTCCGCCGGCTCGCAATCCAGCTTCTGCTGCTTGCCGCATTGACCCAGCTCGTCTACCCCCTGCTGTACGACGGTCTGCTGGGCTGGAACGGCAGGGCGATGATCGCCATCTCCACCTTCGTCACCACCCTCCGCAATCTCGCTCTGGTGGCCTTCACCGTCGAAGTGTGCCGCCTATCCTGGCGGCTGCTGGCACGCGCCGACCAGAGGGTGTCGAGTTCCACCCGCCGCTAATCTCACCCGACATGACGAGCCAGTCGGCAGCGTTTCCGGATATTTAGGTACTGTGGACAAGGACGCGCATCCGGCTCGTCAACGCGCGTCCGGTGCTTACCGAGAGACGCCGGGCGAACCTGACCGGCTCGGCACGGAACGGAAGAAGGCGATAGTGGCCATCGCGCCCGACCATTCCCCATCCTCCAGCCCGGCGGACGACAACAGCGCGGACTTCGGGGCCAACGACTGGCTGCTCCAAGAGATGTACGAGCAGTACTCGGCCGATCCAGACTCGGTCGACGCGAGCTGGGCCGAGTTCTTCAAGTCGCACGGCGCGCCAGGCGTAAGTGAGCCGCCCCGCCAGGGCGGCAACGGGGCCAGCGAGCCGCCTACCGCGGACCGGACTGCCAGCCCGGCTCCCCGCCGCGCCGCGCAGCAGCCTGAGCCTACTTCGAACCGGCCTGCTCCGAAGCCACCCACTCAGCCCGAGCAGCGGCCAACGGCCAGGAGGGCTGCCGGGCCGGTTGCGGTGTCCAACTCCGCAGCTGCCGACCAGCAAGCAACGGCAACGCCAAGCAGCCGTCGGCAGCCCACGGTGGAGCGGCCCATTCAGGTCAAGGACGCCCGCCCCGCCTCGCCCGGCGCACGCGGCGGCGTACCCGCCGATCCGCCGAACCCGGCCAACCGGCCGAGTGTTGCCCTTGAGGAGCCGGTCCGCTCGGTGTTGCGGGGCGCTCCCGCTAGGACCGCCAAGAACATGGACATCTCACTGTCCGTGCCCACTGCCACCAGCGTCCGATCGTTGCCGGTCAAACTGCTGATCGACCAGCGGGTCGTGATCAACAACCACCTTCGCCGTGCTCGAGGCGGCAAGGTGTCCTACACCCACATCATCGGGTACGCCATGGTCCGGGCGCTGGAAACCGTGCCAGAGATGAACAACGGTTACGAGATGGTCGACGGTAAGCCGACGATGGTGGTGCCGGCCCATGTAAACCTCGGTCTCGCCATCGACATGCCGAAGCCCGACGGCACCCGTCAGCTCTTGGTGCCCAGCATCAAGAGCTGCGAGCGACTGGACTTCGCTCAGTTCTGGGCCGCGTACGAGGAGATG
>DATFOP010000404.1:0-3137 GCA_035265505.1 Propionibacteriaceae bacterium
AACCTCGCTAGTGCCGAGCCCGATCTCCCCCCAGTACCTCCGGCTCTTGGCGAGCCCGTGATTGCCGACGACGTTCGGCTTGCCGGTCAGCGTGTCGTCACCAACCGCGATGTAGGTCTGCTGGATGCCTTCCAGGTCGGATTGCTCAACTCCTAGCGACTGTGAGACCCCCAGGATGAACATGCCGGAAAAGCAGTCGGCCTGGGTCTCCAGCCGACGGCTGAACTGCAGCTCGACCGACTCGTCGTTGGCCTCCGCACCCAGCGCGTGTGAAGAAACCAGGATCCCGGTCCGGGCCTGCAGCGAGTGGCCGAACTCGTGTGCCATCACAATGTCGGCCGCCCACTTCTCCCGGCGGACAATGGGTACCCCGTCGGGGAGGCGGTTCGAGTAGTAGACCTGCTGGTCGGCGGAGCAGTAGAACGCATTGACTCCACTCTTGCCGCATTTCGTGGTGATCTCGGTGCCGTAGACCGTGACGGTGGGCCGCACGATGATGAAGCCGGCCGATGTCACCGGAGGTTCCCAGAAGCGGACGAGGCATTCCATCAGCCCATCGAAGTGCTCCTCGAGCTGGTCGTCGCTTGCGGTGCGGACGTTGATCGGCTGGGAATTGCACCGTACAGGGAGCGGTGCCATTTGGTCGTACACCGGGTTGCGGCTGACCAGGGCCGTGGCTTGTTCGTAGGTTTCAGGCAGCGGAAGCGGCGGGGGGTTCTGGTCCGGCGGCGGCACTCGGTAATCATCGTTCTGGTAGGCGACATCGGATTGCCCCGACGTCAGACCGGACATCACCAGGCCGGCGAGCAGCAGAAGGCTGATGCCGATCAGCGCCGCCATCAGCAGCCGCAGTGGGCTGCGTCGCCGTGGACCCGGAACGCGCGGCGGCGGGCCGTATTGCGGCTGCCGGAGCTGTGGGCCACCGAAGGCCGGTCGCCCGAACTGCGGCTGACCGTACGATCCCCAGGTATAAGGATTGCGGCCGTGCGGCGCGGCGCCGGGAGCGGGAGGCGGATAGCCGGGCTGCCGATACGGAGACTGACCGTACGGCGGGGGACCGCCGCCCCACTGCTGCTGAGCCACACGGAAACCTTACGGCGTGGCCAAGGCGGAATGAGGTCCATCACAAGTGCTCTGCACATTGCTGGCATGCATGACGGCTGGCAAACACTAGTGGGAGGCTGTACGTCGTGCCAGCGAACTCCGCTCGAACGACGACCAAACGGCTCCGGGCCGCTGCCGCCCTCGTGGTGCTGACGCTCGGGCTGTTAGCCGGTCCGTTGGCGCTGACGGCGTCAGCCCAGGGCACCGCCTCCAGCTACGTGGTGGATGCCTCGCTCGGTCTGGATGGAGTTCTCAAGGTGAGCGAGACGATCACCTTCGCCGGGGAGCCACCAGCCACCGTCACGCAGAGGTTCGAGACCCGTGAAGATCTGATGGGTGATCGTCAGTACGTGTTCACGCTGACCGAGTTCAAGGCGACTGTGAAGGGCGCTTCGGTCGACCCCAGCCCGCAGATCGACGGCCGGTTCACCACCATCACCGTGCCTACCAACGGCGCGAACGAGGTCATGATCGGTTACACCGTGACGGGCGCGGTGATGAACACCGAAAACGGCACTGCGCTGCGCTTCAGGTTGCTGCAGGGGTTGAGCGCGTTCGTCCAGGAGTTCCGTGCGGCGGTTCGTATCCCGACCCAATTCGAATACCTCCAGTGCACGGCAGGTAGTCCCAATTCAACCGTGCCCTGCAGATCGGCCGCAGCCAGTCAGGAGGGCGCTCAGGTCCCCACCTTCACCGACGGCCCGCGGGGCGAGGGTGAGGTAGTCGCCGTCGACATCGGCTTCCCGGCCGGTGCTCTGCCCGCCAACGAGGAGATCGACTACCAGTGGACGGTGAGTCGGGCGTTTTCCACCGAGCCGCTGCCCTTGGCCATCGCGCTGGGCCTGCTGGCACTCGGGGGACTGGGGCTGTACTTCATGCATCGGCGCAGCGGCGCCGACGCCAGCGCCAGTGGCGAGATCCGGCGGGCTGCCGAGTTCGTCGCTACAGGGCCGGGAGAGACGGAGTTTCGCGTCGTCGAGGACATCAGACCGGGCCACGTCGGCACGGTGGCAGACGAACGGGTGGATCCGATCGACGTGACGGCCAGCGTGGTAGATCTGGCGGTCCGCGGCCATCTCCGAATCACGGAGTTGCCGCGTGAGTCGGATTTTGCCCGTACAGATTGGGAACTGACCCGAATACCCGGCGGCGGGCAGCTGCGACCGTTCGAGAGAGAATTGCTCGACGCCATCGCCCTGGACGGAGCCTCGGTCAAAGTCTCCGAGATGGCCATTCGCGTGCAGGAGTCGATCGGTGCGGTTCAGGACAAGCTCTATGACGAGATGGTCAGCAACGGCTGGTACGAGCGCCGCCCCGATGCCACCCGCAACCGATGGACCCAGCGCGCCCTCGGCGCCTTGATCATCGCCGTCGTGATCACTGGCGTGCTGGCCGGCCTCACCACCTTTGGCTTGGTTGGGCTGGCGTTGATCGTGCTGGCGCTCGGTCTGGTCTTCTTCGCCCAAGAGATGCCTTCCCGTACTCCGCAGGGCTCGGCCTTACTCGCGGGGCTCGGCGCCTTGCGCTCGGATCTGCTCAGCCACCCGACCAACCAGATGCCGAAGGGCGCAGAGCTGCATGAGCTCTCCGAACTACTGCCGTACGCGATTGTGCTCGGTGGGGCGGACCGCTGGCTGGACGCCATCGTGGCCAGCGATACCGACGAGCACGCCGACGAGACCGACTTGCCGTGGTATCACGGCCCAGCCAACTGGCACCTGCGTGATCTTCCCGATTCGCTGCGAAACTTCGTGACCACGGTCTCCGGCAGCCTGTTCTCGCGCTGACGCCTGATCGTCCACGAAGTAGTCGCGGTCTACGGGCGCCGGCAAGACCGCTGTCTGATCTCGATCAGCTGCGGACCGAGAACCCTACTTGAGGTTGTTCAGCGGGTAGCCGTTCTTCGCACAGCCGTCGATGATCAGCTTCCGCGCGTCGGCGGAGATGTCCTCTGGCTTGGTGGAGCTCAACAGGCTGATCGTGGCGTCGACCCATTGCTGCGGTTCGGGGTCGAGCTGGCCGGACGCGCTCAG
>DATFOP010000405.1:0-7241 GCA_035265505.1 Propionibacteriaceae bacterium
CCCGGATCCGGGACGCGCTCTACTGGGTGAAGGAACTCTTCACTTGATAAATTTCCGCTACCACATCGTGTCGTTGATGGCGGTGTTTCTGGCGCTCGCGGTGGGGATCGTCCTTGGCGTCACGTTGCGGCCGTCGGTGGACACGGGCCTGGCGCAGCAGGCAGCTCAGGACCGCAAGCAGGTCCAGGACCTCCGGGCAGAACTCGACCGGCGCAACGCGCTCGACGAGTACCGCGAGGCCTACGCGGCACGTGCCGGGCAGGTGCTGACCGCCGGCGTACTGAACGAGATCAAGGTGGCTGTGGTGGCCATGCCCGATGCGCCCTCGGCCGTTGTGTCAGCTATCAACGCGGCGGTCATTGAGGCCGGCGGAACTGTGACCGCGACGGTCAAGGTCAACCCGAAGGCCTTCGACGTTGAGAAAAGCGCCGACCTCACGTCGGCGCTCAGCACTCACGCCGGCACCTTGGGTCTGACCGACGCGATGCCGGACGGTACGAAGTTCGGGATCGCCCTCGGCCGTGCCGTTGCGAGCAAGCAACCGGGACGCCTGGATGACACCGCGCTGGACGTCGCTGACTCGTTGACCTCAGCCGGGTTGATCGCCATCGACGAGGATGGCGGGGACAGCGCCCAGCTGCTCATCGTGGTCAGCGCCCAGGCCACGGACCCGCGTCCCCCGCCCGAGCAGCTGACGGCTCATGTCGAGATGGACGTCGCTCTACGGACCTCAGCTGCGGGAGTCGTCCTCGCGGGCCCGAACAGCGCCGAAATCGAAGGCACGGACGTCCTGACCGCGCGCAACGACGCAACTGCGGTCGACGTACTGAGCACCGTCGACGTCGCCGACTTGACCAGCGGTGTGACGACTACGGTGCTCGCCGGCCAGGAACAGCTGCTTGGCCGACAGGGCCACTACGGCGCGCTATCCAAGGCCGACGCGCCGCTGCCGAACCTTCCGGTCCGGTGATGGGCCGCGTCGGATGCGCGGTCGCGTCGGGACTGGCCGCTGCGTCGTCGGCGCTCCTCGGCAACCTACTGGCGGTGGACCTGAAGTCTTCCGGTTCAAGGTGGACTCGGCGCAACTATGCCGGAGCCGAGGTGACGCTGGCGGAAGGGCCAGTCGCCATCCTGGCGATGCTCGCCGGTCTGCTGGTCCCCGGCGCGGTGCCGGGCGGTTCGGCCACCGTAAGGGGCGCCGTCGCGCTCGCGGCCACCGGATCGGGGGCAGTTGGCGCGTATGACGACCTTCGGGGGACAAGCCAAGCAAAAGGCTTCAGGGGACACCTTGCGGCGCTCCGATCGGGCACCCTCACCAGCGGCGCGGTGAAAATCGCCGGAGTTGGACTCAGCGCTGCGGCAGCCAGCCTGCTCCTCGGCCGGACATCCGGCGCAGGAGTGACGATCCGCCTCGCTGACCGGCTGATGGACACGGTGCTGATCGCCGGCACGGCAAACTTCACCAATCTCTGCGACCTGCGTCCGGGGCGCGCCGCGAAGGTCACGCTCGCGCTCGCTGCCGGGCTCGTGGGGGTCGGAGCCGCGCCGGTCCTGGGCGCTGCCGCAGGATGTCTACCCAGCGACCTGCGGGAAAAGTCGATGCTGGGGGATTGCGGTGCCAACGCGCTGGGTGCCGCAGTCGGCACTGTGGCCGCGGCCCGGTTACCTCGCCCGGCGAAGCTCGCGGCGCTACTCGCGGTGGTCGGGCTGAATCTCGCCAGTGAACGGATCAGTTTCACTGCGGTCATCGACCGCACCACGACACTGCGCTGGCTTGATCAACTAGGCCGCGGGTGAAGGCCCGTTTCGGCACAGTCGCGTTGGGCGTCGCCGGAATCACTCTGGCGGCACGGGTCGTCGGGTTCGGACGCTGGCTCGTGTTCTCCAAGACGGTGGGCGACACCTGCCTGGGCGATGTCTACAACGCCGCCAACACGCTGCCCAACGTGCTGTTCGAGATTGTCGCGGGTGGAATTCTGGCCGGCGTCGTCATTCCTGTCCTGGCGCGCCACGTGGGGGCTCAGCGTCGCACCGAGACTGAGCAGACCACGTCCGCACTGCTGACCTGGACGTTGATCATCTTGACTCCGGCAGCGTTGGCTGCGCTGCTGGGTGCTCCCATGTACGGGACCGCCTTCGCCAAGCCGACGTGCGAGAGCAGCGCGATCACCGTGGCGGCACTGCTGGTCATGTTCGTGCCGCAGATCTGGCTGTACGGGCTGGCCGTGGTGAGTGCCGGCGTCTTGCAGGCGCACTCGCGCTTCCTGGCCGCCGCCCTTGCGCCACTGGTCTCCAGCGTCGTCGTGATCACCAGCTATCTGCTCTTCCTGGGCGCCGCGGTTCCCGATGCGCAGGAAGACTTGCGACGGCTCAACCGGTCGGCGCTCGCGATCTTGGGCTGGGGAACCACGCTCGGCGTGCTGGCTCTCGCCCTGACCACGGTCATCCCGATGGCTCGGCTAGGCCATCGGCTCCGACCTCGCCTTCGGTTCGCGGCCGGCGACCGGGCGGTGCTTAGTCGGATTGCGGCTGCCGGGATCGGCGGACTGGTGCTGCAGCAGCTCAGCTTGCTGGTGATCAACTGGTCGGCGCAGCAGACGGGCGATCAGGGAGCACTGACCCGATTCACATGGGCCAACGCGATCTATCTCCTGCCGTACGCGGTGCTGGTTGCTCCGCTGCTTCAGGTGGCATTTCCCCGGCTCGCGACCGCGGCTCAGGACGGCGCCTCAGCGGTAGCCGGGGTGCTGGATGAGGTCGGCCCCCAGGTGATCATGCTAGGGAGCCTCGGCGCTGCCCTGCTCCTCGCGACGGCTGTCCCGGTGGCCAGAGTGTTCGTACTCGGGCCCGGATCGGGAGACACCGCTGCGCTCGCTTGGCTCATTGCGATGCTCGCTCCAGCCGTGATCGGGTTCGGGATGCTGGGACTCGGCTCTCGGACCTTGCTGGCTCAACATCGCGCGCGAGCCGCGGGCGCTGCCACCATGACGGCCTGGGCGGTCGTGATTATCGCCGCCCTAGGTTCGCGGCTCGTGGTGCCGGTGGATTGGCAGGTGGTGGCACTTGCCGCTTCGGTGTCGCTGGGAATGTGCGCCGGCGGCGTGGCCGGTGCCGTCCTTTCCCGAAGCCCTGCGGAGCAGAGACACTCACGGGCCTGGCTGGGTCGCTCTGTGCTGATCTGCCTGCCCGCCGCCGGCCTGGCAGGGGGCCTGATTGGCTGGCCGGCGACGCAGCTGCGTGAGGCCGCTCTACTAGCGGCGACGCTCGGCGCGCTGGGCGCTTCGGTCGCCTGCGTGATGATCTTCGTGGGTGTCGTCTTCCTCGTCGACCGAAACCTGGCCGCTAGCCTGTGGAATCTCGGCCGCCGCAAGGTGGCTGCGGATAGATCATGAGAATTGCGCACGTACTGACCGCCAGCACAGGCGGCATCGGCCGGCATGTCGGAAGTGTGGTTACTCGTCTGGTCAAGCGCGGCCATGCGGTGCGGATCTACGCACCCGATCGAACTGCACGGGCGCAGGGTCTCGATGATCTTGGCGCCGATCTGCTGCCGCTGACACGCCTCGGGCGGCTGGTCGGCGCTGATGTCGTGCACGCCCACGGTTACAAAGCCGGGGCGATCGCCATGGGGGCGAGCAGGCTCCGGCGACCTCCCCTGGTGGTGACCTGGCATAACGCAGTTCTCGGTCACGGTTGGCGGACCGCCGGTGGCCGGCTGCTGCAAAGAGTGGTGGCCCGAGGCGCAGACCTGACGCTGGGTGCCAGCACTGACCTAGTGATCGAAGCGCGCCGGCTCGGCGCCCGCAACGCGCAGCTGGCTCCAGTGGCGGCTCCGGTGCTCGGCAGTTCCCGGTTGTCGCCTGAGGTGCAGCGCCGCAATCTCGGGCTGACCGACCGGGATGTGCTGATCTTGACCGTCGGCCGCCTGGCGCCACAGAAGAATCTCGGCCTGGTGCTGGAGATCGCGCGCTCGGTCCGTGACCATGGCGAGCTGCGGTTTGTGATTGCCGGTGACGGACCGCTGCGTGAAGATCTGGCGGATCGAGCGCGGGCTGATGGCTCCAACGTGGTTTTGTTGGGTCACCATGACGACGTCGCCTCGCTGCTGGGCGCGGCGGATCTGGCCTTGCTCACGTCCGTGTGGGAAGCCCGCGCTTTGGTTGCACAGGAGGCTCTGCTCTCCGGGGTGCCCTTGCTCAGCACCCGGGTCGGTGGCATCGAGGAGCTCGTGGGTGACGCGGCGGTGCTGTTCGACCCCCACGACGTTGGGAAGGCCGTCGAAGAGTTGCTGGACCTCGCGCACGATCCTGATCGCCGGGCGTCCCTGCGTGCGGCCGGACTGGCCCGCGCCGCCACCTGGCCGGATGAGGATCAGGTGGTCGACGAGCTGCTGATGCGGTACCGCGGGCTGATCGCTTGACGGCGCCCCCTCAGGCTTCCGGCTCGGCGGGTCATTCGTCGTTGGAGCCGGTCGGGCGATAGGCTGGAGGCCCGTGGGACCCCGCGTCAAATTGACCAAGCATCTCTTTGTCACCGGCGGCGTCGCCTCCTCACTCGGCAAGGGTCTGACCGCATCGAGTCTCGGCAACCTACTGGTCGCCCGCGGCTTGCGAGTTTCGATGCAGAAGTTGGACCCGTACCTCAACGTCGATCCGGGCACGATGAACCCGTTTCAGCACGGTGAGGTCTTCGTCACCGAGGACGGTGCCGAAACTGATCTTGACGTCGGCCACTACGAGCGCTTCCTCAACGTGGATCTCTCCGGTGATGCGAACGTCACGACCGGCAAGGTCTATTCGTCGGTGATCGCCAAAGAACGTCGCGGCGACTATCTAGGCGACACGGTGCAGGTCATCCCGCACATCACCAACGAGATCAAAGATTCCATGCTGGCAATGGGCGGACCCGACATCGACGTGGTGATCCACGAAATCGGGGGGACCGTCGGCGATATCGAGTCGCTGCCGTTCCTGGAGGCGGCGCGGCAGGTGCGGCACGACGTCGGACGGGAGGACGTCTTCTTTCTCCATGTCTCGCTGGTGCCCTACATCGGGCCGAGCGGCGAGTTGAAGACCAAGCCCACCCAGCACTCGGTGGCAGCGCTGCGTCAGGTCGGCATCCAGCCCGATGCGGTGGTGTGCCGCTCGGATCGCGAGATTCCCGAGTCGGTGAAGCGCAAGATCTCGCTGATGTGCGATGTCGACGAGTCGGCGGTGGTCGCCGCCATCGACGCGCCAAGCATCTACGACATTCCCAAGGTGCTGCACTCCGAGGGCTTGGACGCCTACGTGGTCCGGCGGCTCGACCTGCGCTTCCGTGACGTCGACTGGACCCAGTGGAACGACCTGTTGACTCGGGTGCACCATCCCAAGGAAGAGGTGGTCATTGCACTGGTCGGTAAGTACATCGACCTTCCGGACGCATACCTCTCGGTCTGCGAGGCCTTGCGGGCGGGCGGCTTCGCCAACTACGCCAAGGCGGTCGTCCGCTGGGTGCCGTCGGACGGATGTGCCACCGAAGAGGGCGCCGCCCGAGCCTTGCACGACGTGGACGGAGTGGTGATCCCGGGCGGCTTCGGCATTCGTGGGGTGGAAGGAAAGGTTGGGGCGGTTCGCTACGCCCGGGAGAACCAAATCCCGATTCTGGGGTTGTGCCTTGGCCTGCAGTGCATGGTGATCGAGGTCGCCCGCCACATGGCCGGCCTGGACGGTGCTGACAGCAGCGAATTCACTCCAGACGCCCCGCACAAGGTGATCGCGACCATGGCCGAACAGGTCGCCATCGTCGAGGGCAATGGCGATCTTGGCGGCTCGATGCGGCTCGGGTCATACCCGGCCGAGTTGTTGCCGGGATCAGTGGTAGCCAAGCAGTACGGGCAGACTGAGGTGGCTGAACGCCACCGGCATCGCTATGAGGTCAACAACGCCTATCGTGAGCGGCTGGAGGACGCCGGGCTGGTGATCAGCGGCATGTCGCCGGATTCGCGGTTGGTCGAATTCATCGAACTGCCGAACGACGTGCACCCCTACTTCGTGGCCACCCAGGCCCACCCAGAACTGAAGTCGCGGCCGACCTGCCCCCATCCGCTGTTCGTCGGCCTCATCGAGGCCGCGCTGGATCGCAAGCTCGCCACAAGACTGCCCGTCGACCAGGGGCGCTGAGCGTGATCATCCTCTCGCGCGCGGAGCTCATCGACGCGCCGCTGAGCTGGCCGGTGACCTCGTCTCGGGTACTGGCCGAAGGCAAGATCACGTCCTTTGTGCAGGAGCAAGTGCGCGCGCCGGACGGGGAGGAGATGACCCGGGAATACTTCCGCCATCCGGGTGCCGTCGGCATCATCGCGCTCGACGATCAATTCCGGGTTGCGCTGGTGCGGCAGTATCGGCATGCCGTCCGACACCGGCTGATCGAGCCGCCGGCCGGGCTGCTCGACGTTGACGGCGAAGGCTACCTGTTGACCGCACAGCGCGAACTGGTCGAGGAGGCGGGACTGGCCGCCGGGTCCTGGCATGTCCTGGTCGACCTGTTCACCACTCCGGGCATCTTGGCCGAGTCGCTGCGCATCTATTTGGCTCGAGATCTGGCTCCAGCCGCTGCTCCCGCGGAGTTCGCCCGAAGCGGCGAGGAGGCGCACATGGACACCGTCTGGGCGCCGCTGCACGACGTGGTCGACGCGGTGCTGGCCGGTGACCTGCACAGCCCGTCGCTCGTCGCCGGCGTGCTCGCGGCCTGGACCGCCCGGGAACGCGACGACTTCGCCAGCCTCCGTCCCGCCAGCGCCGCGTGGGCAGCTCGGGATGCGGCACCGCTGCCCCCCAAGCGATGACCAGCGCTGCCCGGTGCCGCTGACGTCCAGCTCGGCGTCCGGATGAGAACGGCTGGTCTTGATCGACGGCCGCAACCGCTGCATGGGCGGGTGCATGGCTTTAGCGGCTGGCGCCTGGGTCGGCGAAGCGCCGTAGCGTGGTGCCGTGAGTCATCCTTCGATGAGGGTCACCTCTGTCACGATCGGTGCGCCGGATCCACGAGCGCTTGCCGACTTCTACAGCCGCCTACTCGAGTGGCGGATCACTGCGTCGGATCCTCCACGACCAGGTCAGCCGCCGGAGGACGGCTGGGCGCAGGTACGGCCCCCAGACGGCGCACCAGGTCCGACGCTGAACTTCGAGTATGAAGCCAACTACGTGGCGCCGACTTGGCCAAGCGTGCGCGGTGAGCCCCAGATCCAGGAGCATCTGGAC
>DATFOP010000406.1:0-2619 GCA_035265505.1 Propionibacteriaceae bacterium
GGTCGAGGAAAAGACCACCTTCGACAGATGGGTCAGCGCCTGGTCGACCCCTTCCTCGCCGCTTGCGGCGAATTCTGCCATCAGCCGGTAGGTCGTCGCTCCCATCAAAACGGTGTGCTCGGGCTGTTCGCCCAGCCAGTCGAGATACTCGGGGCTTTCCATGCCCCACCAACCCGGCCAACCCTCAGCGGCCCCGTAGCCGTCGAGCGAGGTGATGAAGTCGACCATGAGTGTTCCCATCAGATTCCTTTCGTGGAAGCGCGGGCCGTTTCTCCACGCTAGAACGCGATGGCCGGGCTCTCCAAGGCCAAATCGCGGCACTGCGACCAGCCAAGCAAGCGGCGGGACCAGAGCTACTACCTCGGCTCAGCACACGCACGCACGGCTCGATGGCCCTCACGTCCTGGCGCTTCACCACCTGCTCTACACGTCTCCAGGACTTCCCGTCTGTGAGTTCAAAGCATCGGAGATCAAGCGGGCGTACGTCTCGATCTCCCCGGCACCGTAACGGGTGCGGGGCCAGAAAAAGCCACGCAAGCCGTCCCCCTTGGTGCGCGGCACAACGTGCAGGTGGAGATGGGGGACTGACTGGCTCACCACATTGTTCATCGCCACGAAGGTGCCTTGAACTCCAAGCGCACCGACCACGGCGCCGGCCATCCGCTGGGCAAGGGTGAGCAGGGGAGTCATCAACTCTGAGGGCAGGTCGAGCAGGGTATCGACATGGCTGATCGGCGCTATGAGCACGTGCCCCTTGAATACCGGCCGATGATCCAGAAAGGCGATCAGCTCATCGGTGCGAGCCACCACGGCAGCTGCGATTTCCCCACGCGCGATCTGGCAGAACACGTCAGTCACTGAACCAATGCTAGATGTGGCGTAATCGAACTTGTATTCGATAGGATGCGGTGATGACGTCGCTGGTCTATGTGCCCCCTGGTTGGCCGGCTCAAATTCGCCCACCGGGTGCTCCGGACTGGGAGTCCACCGCGATCGGCTTTCTGCTGGACTGCTGTCCGCCCGACTTCCGCGCCTACCGGGTACTGCGCAACCATCCAGTGGTACTGGCGAGGTTTGCGGCACGGTTTGTTGAAGGTCAGCATCGGTGCACTCAGGAAGGTCTGGCCGAGATACGGACGAGCCTGAAGGACCTGGTCGCCAGCGGCGTGATCGAGGCGGCCGCCGAGGCTTGGCTCGCGGAGGATGCCCGGCTTGCTCGGACCCGGCGGGCGGTGCTGCTGGTCGAGCAGGCGCTGCGCGGCCAAGCCTTCGTGCGCAAGCTTTGACCTCTACTAAACTCGGCGCCATGCCCGGCCTCTTGAGCACCATCCGGAGCCCACAAGATCTTCGGGCACTACCGGGGGACCAGCTGCCCGCACTGGCGGCGGAGATCCGCACGTTCCTGATCGAGCAGGTCAGCCAGACCGGTGGCCACCTCGGCCCCAATCTCGGGGTTGTCGAATTGACGATCGCGGCTCACCGGGCGTTTGAGTCGCCGCGGGATCCGATTTTGTTCGACACCGGGCACCAGGCCTACGTGCACAAGATCCTGACCGGCCGCCAGGCCCGGTTCCCTACGCTCAGGCAGCGGGGCGGCTTGTCGGGCTATCCCAACCGGGCCGAGTCCGAGCACGACTGGATCGAGAACTCACACGCGTCGACGGCCCTCTGCTATGCCGACGGTCTGGCCAAGGCGCTACGCCAACAGAACCTGCCGGGGACAGTGCTGGCCTTCGTCGGCGACGGCTCGTTAACAGGCGGCATGGCGTGGGAGGCCCTGAACAACATCGCTGACGACGACGACCTGCCGTTGGTGATCTTGGTCAACGACAACGGAAGGTCGTACACCCCCACCGTCGGCGGCCTCGCCCGGCAGTTGTCGGGCCTGCGGACGAACCCCCGTTACGAGCAGGTGCTGGACGTGGTCAAGCGCAACGTCAGCCGCGCGCCCCTGGTCGGCACGGCCGCGTACGATGTCCTGCACGGCATCAAGATCGGGTTGAAGGACCTCCTGGCACCGCAGGGCATGTTCTCCGATCTCGGACTCAAGTATGTCGGCCCGATCGACGGCCACGACGTCGCCGAAGTGGAGCGTGCGCTACTCCAAGCCAAGCAGTTCGGCGGTCCGGTGTTGGTGCATTGCCTGACCCGCAAGGGCAACGGCTTCTCGGCGGCCGAAGCCCACGAGGAAGACCGTTTCCACGCGGTAGGGAAGATCGACTCCACCACGGGTGAGTCCCTGGCGGGTCCGTCGGCGGTGAAGTGGACCGATGTCTTTTCCGACGAACTGCTACGGCTCGGCAGTGTTGACGAGCGGGTGGTGGCGATCACCGCTGCAATGACCTATCCGACTGGCCTGCACCGATTCGCCCGGGCTTTTCCCGACCGGGTCTTCGATGTTGGCATTGCCGAGCAGCACGCAGTCACTTCTGCTGCGGGACTGGCGATGGGCGGGCTGCATCCGGTGGTCGCGGTCTACGCGACGTTTCTCAACCGCGGCTTCGACCAGCTGCTGATGGATGTCGCGCTGCACCGGTGCGGCGTGACATTCGCGCTGGATCGAGCCGGCGTGACGGGACCTGATGGCGCCAGCCATCACGGCATGTGGGATATGTCGAT
>DATFOP010000407.1:0-4042 GCA_035265505.1 Propionibacteriaceae bacterium
GGGGAGCTACTGGCCTACTGACGCACTGACTCACTGATCTACTGACTTCCGGATCTCCGGACTTGCTGTCATCTACCGCGGCGGAGATACTGCCCGGCATGCGGGTGGCGATGGTCAACCTGAAGGGCGGAGTCTGCAAGAGCACCTCGGCGGTCTACTTGGCCGCGGGCCTGGCCCGCCACGGTCGCACCCTGCTGGTCGACGCCGACCCACAGGGGACCGTCCTGACGTGGTCGGAGTTGGCCGGCGACGGTTTCCCCCCGGTGGTATCCCTTCCCACCCGGGATCTGCGCCGCCGCCTGCGCGAGTTGGCCAAGGACTACGAGCACGTGGTGATCGACACCGCACCCGGGAACCCAGCCATCAGCCGCTCGGCGGTGCTGGCTGCGGACGTGGTGGTGATCCCGACCAGCCCGACTTTGGTCGACCTGGACCGGCTGCGGCCAACGCTGGAGCTACTGATCGAGGTCGAGGAGCAGCAGCCCTTCGAGGTCCGCATCCTCCTGACCCGCGTCCGAGGGGGAACGATCAGCGGCCGGGCCGCCCGCGAATACCTCGGCGATGAGGTCGAGCTGCCCCTGTTCGAGGCGACGATCACGCTCCGGGAGTTCTACGGCGCCAGCTTCGGCCTGGTCATCGAGAACCTGGGCGAGTACGCCGACGTCCTCCAGGAGCTGCTCGTCATTGAGGCCCAGGCCGGGGTCCGGGCATGAGCAGCCGGCCAAGCGACTACGCCCGCCGGCTCGGGCAGATCGCCGGCAAGGCGGGACCCGAGGCTGACGCCGGCCAGCAACCACCCGGAGACGAGCACCAGGAGCCACAACCCATGCCGACTGTCACCGATCGACCACCGCCGACCCGGCCGGCCCGCCGCCGTAGTCAGCGGGTCCGGATCACCGTCGACCTGGACCGCGACAAGCACCGTGGCCTGCGCCTGTTCGCGGTGGAGGCCGACACCGACGCCAGCGAGGTGGTCCGGCTGCTGATCGACCGGCTGCTACGCGATCCGGGCTTCGCCGAGCGGGTCCGGGCCGAGCTGGAACAGGACTAGATGATTGATTCCAAGGGTTAGGAGTGGTCGTAGGCGATCAGGGAGCGCAGGACCGGCTGGCCGGTCTGGTGGTTGTGCCAGATGGCAGCGGTCAGGGCCAGCAGGCGTTGCAGCACCCGAACGGTGACGCCCTGGATGGTCCGCCCGCCGTGGCGTTCCAGGTCGAGTTGGCCCTTGAGGGTGTCGTTGACCGACTCGATGAGCTGCCGCAACGGCTTGAACAATCCTTGGCCGGGCCGTGGCGCCTCGCCCTTGTAGGCCGGCCGCAGGACCCGCACGCCCTGGGCGGCCAGGATCGACTCGATCTCGGCATCGCGGTAGCCCTTGTCGGCCAAGATGACCAGCCCCGGCCGCGCGGCCACCAGCCCGGGTTCGACGTCCAACAACTCGACCAGGACCTCGCGCTCGTCAGCTTTGGGATTGGCCAGCGCGAAGGCGACCGGCAGGCCGTGCAAGGTACAGACGAGGTGCAGCCGCAGCCCCCAGAAGTAGCGGGTGTGGGAGCGGCAGTAGCCGTAGGCGGCCCAGCCGGCCAGGGCCGAGCGGCGCGCGGTGTCGCGGGAGCGGCCGCACTCGACCGGGGTGGAGTCAGCGACCCACACGGTGTCGCGCCACAACTCGGTGTCGATCGCCAGTGCTCGGATGAAGTATCTGAGCAGCGGGAACGCCGCCCGTAGCCGCTTGTTGTAGCCGGCCTGGCCGGGCAGGTAGGGAAACAACCCATGCAGGTGGGTGCGGGCATAGCGCAGCCAGCGAGCCTCGGAGACATAGCCCCCCAGGGCTTGCATGACCGCCAGGGTGAGCAACTCGGCGTCGGTCAGTTTTGGGGCGATCCCGACCGCCGGCCGCCATGGGCGCAGCTCCGGCGCTGCCTGCAGGGCATCGTCGATGGTGACATACAGTGCGGTGGCGAGGGTGTCCAGGTCGGCGTCCACCGGGCCTCCAGGCTCGACGTTGGGTTAGCAACGCCGATCATGGACATCCTCGCCACACTCCCACACCCCTTGGAATCAATCGTCTAGCCCAATGCCCCACTGGCTAGGCGCAGCGGTCAATCTGGTGCCCTCGGTGTCAGCTTCCCATGCGGCATAGTCTTCGGTTGTAGGATCCGGAAGCTGTCAACCTTCGTGAGACAGGTTGGTCATGGATTTGTTGAGTCGGCGGCGTCGTTGATCGGCTTGTTGATCCAGGCCGCGGTGGGAAGCTCAGGTGGGGTGGGCGGCTTGCGGACGAACCGCTCGGGATGGGCTGCGTAGGCGCCGTCCAGGACGATGGCCCGCTGGGTGTCGATGCGTTCGGCGCGGCCGTCGTGGACGTCGGCGGGGGTGTGGAACGCGATGCCGGAGTGGCGGTGGTCGTGGTTGTACCAGGTGAAGAACCGGCTGCAGAACGCGTGGGCGTCCTCGAAGGATCCGAAGCGGTCGGGGAATTCGGGCCGGTACTTGAGCGTCTTGAACTGGGCTTCGCTGTAGGGATTGTCGTTGGAGGTCCGCGGGCGGGAGTGGCTCTTGGTCACGCCCAGGTCCGCCAGGAGGAACGCGACCGGCTTGGACGCCATCGAGGTCCCCCGGTCGGCGTGGATGGTCAGCTGATCGCGAGTGACGTGCTGGCTGGTGATGGTGTCGGCGAGCAGCCGCTCGGCCAGGTACGCCCGCTCGGCCCGGGCGAGCATCCAGCCGGGGACGTAGCGGCTGAAGATGTCGATGATCACGTACAAGTAGAAGCACTCCCAGCGGGCTGGCCCTCGCAGCTTGGTGATGTCCCACGACCAGACCTCGTTGGGTCGCTCCGCCAGCAGTTCCGGCTTGGCGTGCGGCGGATGGGTCGCCTGCCGGCGCCGCTCCCGCACCTCGCCTTCGGCGCGCAAGATGCGGTACATCGTGGCGACCGAACACAGGTAGACACCCTCATCGAGCAGCTTGGCGTAGACCGTTGCCGGCGCCTCATCGACGTGCTCGTCGACGTGCAGCACCCGCAACACCTCCTTGCGTTCGACCTGGCTCAAGCCTCTGGGCTGCGGGCGGCGGACCTGCTCGGGCGGTGCGGGTCGCGGGCTGCGCCGATGCCATCGGTAGTGCGTGCCCCGCGGCTGGCCGACCGCGGCGCAGGCCGCCTTCACCCCCACGACCGGGGCCAGCTGGCTGATGGTCTGGTCGATCATCTCGGTTCGCCGTCGGTGGTCGGGTCGCTGTCGGTGGCGAGCTGCTCCAACAGCGCCGAGAGCTTTCCCTGGACCTCGATCACCCTGCGGGCCTTGCCAAGCTCGGCCTCCAGCCGCTCGACCCGCCGGCGCAGCCGGACGTTGTCTCGCTCGACGGGGTCGACTGGCGGCCTGCCCGACGGCGTACCCAGCGCCGCCAGGGCACCCCGGTCGCGCTGCTTGCGCCACTCGGAGAGCAGCGATGTATACAGCCCCTCCCGGCGAAGCAGCGCGCCCTTGCCTTCACGGCCGAGCCGCTCGTACTCGGACAGGATCCGCAGCTTGTACGACGCCGGATACTGCCGGCGCACGGCCCGCTCGGGGACCTCAGGATCCGGATCGTTCATCCGGTCAGCATCGGGGATGGCCACCGCCATCGGGAAGCTCCTTCCCCGCCCTCACGGCTCAATGATTCGCTGCTACGCCTGTCTCACCCGAGGCTGACACAGAGGGTTCAGTCAGGCGCTTGCGGTGCTGACGCAGCGCCGCCACGGTGGTCGGGTCGAGTGCGATGGTGCGCCGACCACGGGCCGTCTTCGGCTCACCGGCCACCACCTGGTTCCCGGCCCGCACCCGCGCCCGGGCGACGCGCACGACGCCGGCATCGAGGTCGATGTCCTCCCAGCGAAGGCCGAGCAGCTCGCCGCGGCGCATGCCGGTGGTAGCGGCGAGTAGCCAGGCGGCGAAGAGCCGGTCGTTGGCGACCGCGGCCAGGAATGCTCGGGTCTGCTCGGGTGACCAGACTCGCAGCTTCGGGCGTGCGACCGCCGGCACGTCGGCCAGGCGCGCCG
>DATFOP010000408.1:0-5196 GCA_035265505.1 Propionibacteriaceae bacterium
GGATTGTTGGCGACGAACGCGATCTCGAAGGTCTCGTTGTCACGCACGTTGAGTGAATCCACCCACCAGGGACTTCCGGTTGCCGCGACGCCGTTGCGCGACAGCACCACGGCATGGTGCCCATGGAGATGCATCGGGTGCACGTCGCCGCTGTGATTGTCGATCCGCACAATCGCGACGTCACCCTCGCGCACCACGTACATGGGCACCTCCGGGTAGAGGTGGCCGTTGATCGACCAGAACAGTCCGGGTCGACCCTTCACGAAGCCGGGTCGGCGGCCGATCGAATAATCGAAGTGCCGACTCGCATTGGCAGGGTCGAAACCCAGCGGCTCCGGCGACCCGTAGCTCAGCAGGTCGACATCGTCAGCCGGTTGCGGCGGCGGCGCCGGATCTCCAGCGCCCAAGATCACCGCCGTGCCCTTCGACACCTGCACTCGAACCGCCGTCCCGTCGCTCGGCATGGTGACCTGCAGGTCGGCGCGGGCGCCGCCGGTCAGCGTCACCGAGCGGTCAGCGACCTCACTCGGCTCATTGACCTCATATCCGTCGACGGCCAGCACCTTGTACGGCACGCTGGCCCACGTCTCGATGGAGCCGTTGTCGGTGTTGATCACCCGGACCCGTACGCGTTGCCCCGCCTTGGCGGGCACCCGCAGATCCGTCGCGGCGCCGTTGATCGTCTTCATGCCGCTGTAAGTGTGCGCTGTGGCGATCACCTCGTTGCTGCTGCGATCGGTGGCCTTGGGGAGCACGACGAGCGCCCCGAAGAGCCCACCCATCACCTGTTCGTTGGAAACCTGGTGCGAGTGATACCAGTACGTTCCGGTTCGGTCGGCCACGAAACGGTAGGTGAACTCAGCGCCGACCGGAACCTCGTCTTGGGTGACTCCGGCTACGCCGTCCATGGCGGCTGGCAGGTCATAGCCGTGCCAATGCAGCGTGATCCCCGCCGGCACCGACGCGTTGCGAAGGTGCACCTCCACCAGCTCGCCTTGCCGGGCGGTGATCGTCGGCCCCGGCGACGTGCCGTTCAACGTGTAACCGGCAATCGACTTGCCGCCGATCGTCAGCTTCTCCTGAGCGGCGACGAGATTTATCCGCACGTCGGCCTGGCGCGCCGCGTCTGCGGTGAAATCGACGACGCTGCGCGTCCCGTGAATCCCGCCGTGAGCATTGCCGCCACCAGTCGCGGCTGGATCAGCACCCTGACCGACGCCGAAGTCGTGATAGCCCATGTCCATCACCGAGTAGCTCTTCGGCATTAGGCTCGCCTGCCACAGCCAGGCGAGCGGAGCGAGTATCGCCACTGTCGCGACGATGGGCAGCAGGACCTTGAGTTGCTTGCGCGTGCCTTGGTTCAACTGCACCGAGCGATCACCGCCGATCAGGAAACTGCGGCGGCAGGCACCGGCTCATCATCTGCCACAACCTCGCTGGCCACCGCACGCCTGACACGCAGCCCGGCCGACACGGCGGTGCCGAACACCAGGAGCGCATTGAGGCCATGCAACCAGCCGAGCCCCGCCACCAAATGAGCGAAGAGGCCAAGGGCCACCTGGAGCACCGTCAGGCCGAAAACGATCAGTGCCCACTTGATGCCACCGGGCACTTTGGCGAAAAACGAGCTGATCAAGAACAGCAGCGCAATCGCCGGGACGACGAAGATTCCACCCATCGCGTGCAACGAGAAACCGGTGTAGCCACCGAGGTCAGGCGTCAGGTCGGTGGAACTATCCAGGGTACCGCCCCTTTCGACCCACTTGATCAACCCGAACATGGCGTACGCGATCGCCGCGGCTTGCAGCATCACGCCGGCCGCAACGAGAAACGCGAGCACGCGATAGACCTGCTTCATTCGTTTACCTTTCAACTATGGTTCCTGCCCCGTCCAGGATGACTGATGGGGAAGAGTTCCGCAGCCCGTTTTTGATACGCGCGGTTACGGATCAGCGATTCGCGGTGATCTCGGTCACCTGGCAGCCGCGAGGGCCAAGAGTCAGCCCACGGATGTGGGAGCCGCCTCCACGGCCACAGGTACTTGGCGCCCCGCGCGGATACCGGCAGTTACAGCTAGTCCGAAGAGCACCAGTGCCACCATTCCGTGCAACCAACCAATGCCGGCCACTTCGTGCGCGAATCCGGCGAGCAACGTCTGCACCACCACGGTGAGGAACAAGAACACCGCCCAGCGGACCCCGCCGGGCACCTTGGCGAAGAAGGACATGATCAACAGCAGCAATGCGACGATGGGAATGACGAAGTAGCCGATCGTGATGTGCAAACCGAAACCGAAACCACCACCGATGCCGGCATCCTCCGCCTCCACGGCGGCCTGGTCGAACGTGCCGCCGCCCTCCACCCAGTTGAATAGGCCGAACATTCCGTACGCGATCGCCCCTGCCTGCACCACCACCAAGGCTGCGATGAGATATGCGAGCACCCGGTAAGCGTTTCTCATTCGATCGTCTCCTGGGCCGATGGAACGTCCTGAAATCAGGATGGCGTATCCCAGCGGGTTCCCGCAGCCGAACGTTCAATCGCGATCGATGGGGCAGGACATGCAACGCGGCCCGCCGCGGCCGGATCCCAGCTCGGAGCCAGCAATCGGAATGACCTCGATGCCCGCCTCTTCGAGCCGCTTGTTGGTCTCGGTGTTGCGCTCGTACGCGACGGCCACCTTGGGCGCCAGGGCAAGGGTGTTGTTGCCGTCGTCCCACTGCTCACGTTCGGCCGTCACGGGATCCAGACCGGTGTCGATCACCTGCAGCCGTTCGATTCCCATGGCGTCGGCGGCCGCATCGAGGAAGGGCCGTACCGCACCACTGATCAGGTCACCGTCACCAGCTCGGCGTACGGGAAGCGCCATCAGTCGGTGGGCCACGTTGGGATACATCACCACGGCGTCGTTGTCGACCATCGTGCAGATGGTGTCCAGATGCATCGTGGCTCGGTTCTGGTCGATGGGCACGGCCAGGACGCTGTGTGCCAGGCCGAGATCGAACGCCGTGCGAGCCAGCCGCTCGACGCCGGCGGCGGTGGTCCGCTGGCCGACCCCGATGGCCAGCACTCCGTCGGCCAGTGCCAACACGTCGCCGCCCTCCAAGTGCTCGTAATTCCACCCATGGAGCCGTTCGGTTCCGATGAACCGGGGATGGAAGGTGTAGATCAATTCCGTCAGCTGGGTCTCGCGGCGTCTCGCCGGCATGGCAAGGGAAGTGATGGTCACCCGGTCGCTGACCCAGACGCTCGAGTCGCGGGTAAAGAGCAGGTTGGGCAGCGGGTCGATGAGGAAGTCGTCGGGTGCGCGGAGCGCCGTGACCAATCCGGATAGCCTGACTTCGTCATTGCGCAGACCGGCCATCAAGGCCAGGGCAAGATCGTCGGGGCCGAGCTCGCCCAGATGGTCACGCAGCTGCCGGCGTAACTGATCTCCGAGCCGCAGATCGGCGGTGGTCTGCTCGATTGCCTGCTGCCGCGCCGCGCTGTCCGCCAGCGCATCGACCAGCAGTTCACTGAGGTAGAGCACCTCGACGTCGTGCCGCCGCAGAGCCTCGGCAAATGCGTCGTGCTCCTCCTGGGCCCGGTCGACCCACGGAATGCCATCGAAGAGCAGGGCGTCGTTGTTTCGAGGTGTGAGGCGGCGCAACTCGTTGCCCGGCCGGTGAACCAGCACCGTACGGAGCCGGCCGACCTCCGTGCGCACTCCGTTCACGAGGGTCGAGCGTAGTGTCGAGGAGTCATCGGATGGTCAGGCACCCCGGAGCCGAAGAGCTCGGGCCAGTCGTTCGCCGCTGATCCGGCGGTCTCCTTTCCGGCCTGACCCCATTCCTGTCGGTGCCCTAGAACAGCCGGGCGATCAAGGAAGGACATGGGGATGTCGGAGGAAATGGCTAACAATCACGCAGACCGGTCGGGCACGTCCCGTCGCTACCCTTGGCCGTGTGAGCTCAGCTCGGTCGCGCGTCGTCTGCGTCATCCCCGCGAAGGATGAACAGGATCGCGTTGCCGCGACGGTAAAAGCGGCTGCTCAGCTTCCCGGGGTCTCGCTGGTAATCGTCTGTGACGACGGGAGTAAGGACGACACCGCCTCGCGTGCCGCCGCCGCCGGCGCAATCGTCGTCTCGCACAGTCGCAACCGCGGCAAGGCCGCCGCAGTGGAGTCCAGCGTCAATGCGCTCGGTGTCCTCGAGTCCCGCGACGAGCGGCCCGAGGCCGGCACCCTGCTATTGCTCGACGCTGACCTGGCCGATTCGGCCGCGAACTGCCGGCCGCTGATCGAGCCGGTGGTTGCCGACCAAGCCGATTTGACCATCGGCGTGTTGCCGGTGCAGCGTATGGCCAACGGGGGCGCGCCGGGCGGGTTCGGGCTGGTGATGAGCACGGCAACGCGGGGGATCGAGGAACTGACGGGTTGGACGCCGCGTGCGCCACTGTCGGGCCAGCGGTGCATCAGCCGTCGCGCGTTTGAATTGGCCAGCCCCCTGGCCGCGGGGTGGGGCATGGAAGTGGGTATGACGATCGATGTGTTGCGCGCCGGGCTTCGCGTCCAGGAGATCGATATCGATCTCCAGCATCGCGCCACCGGCAGCGACCTCGGTGCGCAGCTGCACCGAGCCAGGCAGCTCCGAGACGTGACCCGCGCCCTTGCCACCCGTGGCCTGGTCTCGTCGGGGATCAAGGACCTCAAGGACGCGGGTGGCGTACCGGGACTGCTCAAGCGGCTGAAGCGATGACCACGGGGGTCCGCCACCGCGCCGGAGACCCCACGAAGCCGCCTACGGCCGTCTATCAGCCGCATCTGTGGCATCGGGACCACCGGTACGCCGTGGCGGGGATAGTGGGCGCGACCGTCGTCACCGTGCTTGCCGGTTTCCTCGGTCCCTCGGCCGTCGCCTTGAGGCTTGGTCCCCGCCGGTCGTACCTGCCGCCGTGGTACTTGCCGAGCGGCGTCGTGCAGCCGAATGAGTGGGTCGTCTCGATCATGATCTGGGCGGCGATCATTCTCGGCGGAATCGGGCTATGGGTCGGGATGAACGCACTGGCGGACGGCTGGAAACCCAAGCCACGCAAGGTGTTCGCCCTCGGCACTGCGCTGAGCGTGATCACCATCACCGTGCCGCCGCTGACCTCGGCGGACGTGTTGATGTATGCCGCCTACGGCAGACTGCAGGTCATCGGCCGCGACCCGTACGA
>DATFOP010000409.1:0-4018 GCA_035265505.1 Propionibacteriaceae bacterium
GTTGGCACGAGTGCGACAACAACGCAAGCGAATCCACCGGCCAGCAGGACGCCTGCCAGTAAGACCATCAGAAGGATCACATCCGTTGCCCCACCAGAATGCGCTGCCTTGGGCGTTGCTGCGCTCGTCGCCGCATCAAGATCAACGAACCCAGGTACAGACACACCAGCACGGACAAGATCAGCTGGCCGATCGGCGTCCGGTAAGGCTCGAAGAATTGGGGATTCAGAACCAGCACCAAAGCGAGTGTGGTCAAGCTGATGACCGTGACCTGCCGCACGACGACGTACGGTTTCGAACGCTCTATCTCGATCGCTCTGCGGCCCTTGAGTTGCGACTGAATCGAGTCGGCCAGCGCGTGCAGCGTGGCCGAGGCGCCGTTCGCTCCCCGGTTCGCGGCCAAGATCAAGGCTGCCACCACCGCGTCGGCATCGGGCGAACTCATGTCGTCGGCGAACCGCAGCAGAGCGTCGTGGGTTTCCCAGCGGTTGTTCAGCCGAGCCACGAGGACACCGATTTCCCCGGCGATGGTGGATGGCGCGGTACGCCGCGAGACGCGGATGGCGTCGGTAACCGACTTGCCGGTGGTCAGCGTGGCGGTCAACGATCGCACCCAGCGGTCCAAGGCCTCGAGTAGCTCCACATCGCGCGGCTTGGGCAGCGTCAACAGGTAGGGGAGTCCCAGCGCGAGAACCGGGATCGCGACGATGGCGATCACCCAGCCGGACACCACCGCCACGCCGAGGCCGACGAGAACGCCGGCCAGCAGGGTGGCGTCCCGGCGACGCCCGGCGCGGCCGACCGGCCGCCGAGTCAATCTCGTCCACCTTGCGGCCAGTGGCTCAGGAAGCTGCCGGCCACTTGAAGTCCGCTGAAGACCCCGAATAATGGCGAGCACGCCGCCGACCATGAGCAGACCGATAGCAGCCGCCACCGCGTCCATCACCGGAGTTCCCGCCTGAACGGCAGTAGCTCCGCCTCGAAGTCGGCGTCCGGATAGAACCCGGCGGCTTGGCCGGGACCGTCGGAAGCGCTGTACGTCAGATGGGTGACTGGGCGTCCGCTCTCGATGGCGCGGGTGACCTGGCGGATCTCGGAGATGAACCGCCGCCTGCTGCCGCCCTTCCATGTCTCGTCAACGAGCTTGACGTAGATGAAGAGGTGGATGTTGTGGGCGATTTGCCGGTAGGCCTCCTCGATGGTGAGGACGCCGCCTTGGGCGACGCGGGACGCCAGCCGATCTATCGTCGACTCCGCCGAGTGCGAGTGAGTCGTGCTCAGAGTCCCCGTCCCGGCCTGCATCGCCTCGAACATGGCCGCCGCCTCGCCACCTCGTACCTCCCCGACGATCAGCCGAGAGAGGTTCTGGCGGAGCGCCTCCGGCATCAGATCGGAGATCGTGAAGTCGCCGACCCGGGTGCCGCCGGAGGTCTCACCATGGCCGACTCGAGCCTGCAACGCGAGAATGTTCTCCCGACCAGGCTGCAGGTGTGTCATCAGCTCATAATCGGTTTCCAGCGTGCCGAAACGCTCGTTCTGCGGAATGGAGTTGATCAACGCGCGCAGCAGTGTGGTCTTTCCGGCTCCTTGATCACCAGAGATCACCATCGACTTCCGGGCGAGGATTGCTGCATCGAGGAACTGTGCTACCTCCTGCGGCATCAGACCGCTCGCGGCAAGGTCGGCCAGCGAAACGTCGGTAAGGGTGTGCTGCCGGATCACCACACTTGGCCGGTAGGACAGGCCGAATCCAATGGCGTGCAGCCGGAACCGCTCGCCAAGCGCCAGCGTCATCGTCGGGTGAGCGTCGTCGAACGGACGCGACGGCTCGGTGTTCTGGCCTAAGAACCGAATGGCTTCGACCAACTCCTCGTCATTGGCAGCGATCGCCGGCATGCGTTGCCGCCGGCCGTCTCCGTACTGGACGACGACCGAGTCGAAACCGTGAATCTCAATGTTCTCGACCTCCGGCATTTCCAACAGCGGCTGCAACCGTCCGTAACCGAAGACGGCGTCTTCGACCGCATGGACGTACGCCTGCTCCTGGGCTGTCGACCACAAATCGGCGCCCTCACGGTGGAGCGTTCGGACGTGGTCACCAACGACGCGCTTGATGATCGCGCGGCCCATGAGCAGCCGGTCATCGCCGGCCAACGGCGCACCGGCGTTTCGCACATGATCTTCGGTTTCCTCAGTGATCGCTGCCGAGGCCAGCCGACGGAGCTCGACGACCTTCGTCCAATCGACGTCAGCGGCCGGAAGAGCATCGCGCGCACCGTCCAGTTCCCGAGCTGAGTAGATTCCCAGAGCAGGGCGGCGCTCCCACCGTACGGAAGGTACGTCCGGGACTGGATTCGATGTCGACTCATCCTCATACTCGGCAAAGACGGGGATCTCCGCCAGGGAGGCGGCGGCCTCCGCGGTCATGTTGTTTTTCATGATCAACTCCGGATTAGATCAGCAGAGCGCTCCAAGCGAGCCGCCAGTGTTGCGGCCAGGTCTGAGAGCGAGGTGATCAGAGCAGACCGATCGAACTTGCGCGGGCGCGGCTTTCCGTCCGACAGGTGTGCTGCGACGCGTTGATCATTGGCAACGACGCCGAGTGCTGGCACACCCAGTGCCTTGGCGATCTCAGAACGCGAGTAGGGATCTGACTCGCCCACGATGATCAGGCCGAGCGCACCACCGGTCTCGCCGAGTCGGGCATGATCACGAAGGGTGGCGAGGTGCACACGGGCCGCCATCACGGCTCGTAGAGTTGAGCGCAGCACCAGGCAGGTCTGCGCAGCGTGTTCGACGAGCGGCGCCGGTAGGCCCGCGGCGCCAAGCCGGCCAGCGTCCACGATGACGTCGTAGCCGGCGTCGGAGAGCCGCTCGAATGTCTCGGCAAGGTCCGTCCAGACCCCGCCGAAGTGGCTGGCGCTGCCGGGCTTGGTGAAGCCGGGAAGGAAGAGTCGGCGGTGTCCGAGATCATCTGCGAGCGGCTCGCACTGATCCAACACCACCTCGCGGAGTGGTCGGCGATCACGATGTGCTTCAGCAACGCGAAGCAGACCTTTGCCTGCTGCCGATCGCCCCGCGAGGAATCCGGCCAAGACTGACTGGTGAGCGCCGGGATCACAGTCAGCCAGCAGAGCCGAGCGAGGCCATGTCAGCGCGAGCCCGACGCCGAGGGTGGTGACGCCGGGTGAGCCCGACGCAGATGTCAAGATCAACAGTGCCACGGGTGATCACCGAGCCGGATCACGGACGACGGCAAGGCGATCGGAGGCTGCCAGCATGGCGATGGTCGGCGCCTGACCGCTCGTGACGTCGACGTTGATCACGATGGAGGCCCCGTCGGCTCCGGCCGCCTGGTCAACGATGGTCGCCTGGTAGGTCTTGCCCGCAAGCTTGTCTGACGAGTCGGGGTCCGTCGTGCTCGCCGGTGGAAGCGCCACCAGGCGCACCGGAGAGCCGGGAGTGAGCAGTGCGGTGGGTGCGCGGCCAGTGGGCAACTTGACGCCGATGACTGCCCGGCCGGTAGCGGGGATCACCACCTGATCAATGGCGCCGGGAACGAGGATCGTGCCCTCGGGTAGGTCGTAGACCGCCTGCTGACCGATTAATGCATTGAGATCGGCAGCAGGTATCGAGTTCCTGGCCGCGTCTCCGGTCAGCCGCACGACCGCGAGATCCGACGCTTCAACGGTCTCGCCCCTATAGACAGTGGCGGCCATCGTGATCGCTGAGGTCTCAGCCGCAACCCGGGCGTAGACCGCGTACGACAGCAGCGCGCCGAGACACAAGGCGATGATGCCGAGGGCGATCCACTTCGGATTGCGGCGACCCGGAATGCGGGGCGGCTCAGGGATCGAGGAGGTCGGCCGGCTGCCGCGCTCCGACCTCACAGTCGCCGAGGCCGGTGCCGGCGTGGCGCCTTTGGGTTGGACATCGATGCTCATGGTGCCTTCGTGGTCGCGGTCATTGTTGGTTACCGGCTCTTTCCGGTGGGTACGAGGTTGGCCTGTGCGGAGCC
>DATFOP010000410.1:0-3156 GCA_035265505.1 Propionibacteriaceae bacterium
TGGAAGCCGTGGGCTGGATGCTAGCGGATCCCCTGTTGGGCGAGGAGACAGCGACGGATCTGGCCGACTACCTCGACCGTAGCTTCACGCTGCTGTCTCAGGCTCAGGCCCAGGATGGTTATCTCAACTCCTACTACCAGGCCTCTTTCCAGGCACGCGGTTCGCGGAACTGCAGTGGGGCCATGAGCTCTACTGCGCCGGCCACCTCATTCAGGGCGCAATCGCCGTGCAGCGCGGCAGTGGGGATTCCCGCTTCTTGACGGTGGCCCGGCGCTTCGCGGATCTCGTCGTGCGCTCCTTTGGTACCGAGGAAGGTCAGATCGACGGGATCGATGGCCACCCGGAGATCGAGTCGGCGCTAGTGGAGCTTTACCGAGAAACCGGGGACCGCTCGTATTTGGAAACGGCGCGGTACTTCATCGACCGGCGCGGCCATGGGCTGCTCGGTCCGGACAAGTGTGGTCTTCACTACTGGCAAGACCACACGCCGGTCCGGGACTCCAGCGCCGTCGCCGGACATGCGGTGCGCCAGCTCTACCTCTTGGCCGCTGTCGCCGACCTCTATGCGGAAATTGGTGACGGGTCGCTTCTGGAGGCGGCCGAGCGGTTGTGGCAGGAAATGGTGTCCACCAGGACCTACCTGACCGGCGGCGTTGGCACCCACCATCTAGACGAGGCGTTCGGCGACCCATACGAGCTGACCAACGAGCGCAGCTACTGCGAGACCTGCGCGGCCATCGCGTCGGTGATGTTCTCCTGGCGGATGCTGCTGATCACCGGTGAAGCCCGCTACGCCGATCTGATTGAGCGCACCCTCTACAACGGTGTCATCTCAGGGCTCTCCTTGGACGGGCAGCGCTATATCTACGCCAACCCGCTGCAGATCCGTGAGGGCCACCTGGAGCAGGGCAACCAGCATGACTACGCCCGCCACTCATGGTTCGGCTGCGCCTGCTGTCCACCCAACGTCATGCGGACGCTCGCCTCGCTGGAGCACTACGCCGTCATCACCAGCTCGGACGAGATCCGGGTGCACCAGTACATGACCGGGCGCTTCAGCGCCGCGTCCGGCGACGGTGACGCGACACTCGAGGTCGACACCAACTATCCCTGGGACGGGCGGGTACGTCTTGTCGTTGCGGAGGCCCCGGCCGGAAGCTTGACGCTCACCTTGCGCGTGCCCCACTGGGCGCCCGAGGTGACAGTAGAGGTCAACGGTGAACGCCTTGACACTGGCGCGGCCGACGGCTGGCTGCGGATCCAGCGGGGGTGGCAGCGAGGTGACGAAGTCGTGTTCGAGCTGCCCTTGAGGCCGCGATTCACGCGTGCGGACCCGCGGGTGGACGCCGATCGCGGCCTGGTCGCCGTGGAACGGGGTCCGCTGGTTTACTGCGTGGAGTCGGCCGATCAGCCGGGACAGCGGCTGGACGACATGGTGGTCGACGCTAGCCGCGAACCCGTGATCGCCGAGGGGACGCCGCCTCTCGCCGGCATCACCACGCTCGGCTTGACCGCAGAGACACGCAGCCGCGATTCCACCTCCTGGTGGCCCTACACGAGCGACTCGTCGCCTGCCGAATCGCCCACCGGCCGCGTCACCCTGACCGCGATCCCGTATTACGCCTGGGGCAATCGAGAGCCGGGTGCCATGCGGGTCTGGCTCCGTGCGCAGTAAGACAGTCGCTATCTCCTAGCAATCACTGACCAGCAGGAGTCTTGAAAGGAATGTCGTAGTTCTCGCCCTCATAGGAATCCGGGACGATCAGCAAGGACAACCCCTGATGAGATTGGAGCCGGACGCCGAAGCTATACGCCTGGTCCACCTGAGCGAGCACTTCACCGGTGAACATGTCGATCACCTTCCCGCGGGGTGTCAGATGTTCCGATGTGACGGTGCCGGCTACCGGACGGCGGGCGAAGTTCAAGACGGTGACCTGCATCAGCCCGCTGTTCAGCCGATGAACCATGACGAGCATGGCTTTGTCGGATACGGGTGGAACATCAACCTGAACACTGGTCGCGATGCCGTATCGCGCTCGCAGCGCCAGAACGTCGCACAGCCGCGAGACGAAAGAGTTGGGGTCCTTCAGCTGCTCCGGCAAGGATCCGTACAAGCTGACACCACGTGGCATCCCTGACTTCGACTCGCTGGCATGGGGCTGGTAATCCATCAAGTCGTAAGCCCCGCGATTGATCCAGCGAGTATCACCCGTCGCCAGAAGCCATGGTGCCTGTGATCGCTCCAGGGTCAACATTCCGCACAGGTCCCAGCCTGAAAAAGCAAACACACCAGGCTGGAAAGCGTTGAACATCGCCAACAACAGGTGCGCCCGCTTGACCCTCTCGACTAACTGCCGGTTCAGGTTCGACAGATCCGTGACGCCCAGCGTCGCGGTGATGACAGTCGCCGTGGTCGAGGCGATGCCGTTGGTGGTGAACGTGGAGTTGTAGGGACCCGCCTCACCGGTGAGCCGCTCAATGAGCTCGCCACGGATTGTCACGGCTAGCTCGGCACCCGTCAGATCGGAACCGCGGAAGTTGAAAATGTCGTCCTTATGCGCAATGGCGAAGTGGACAAGTTCATAGGTCAACTCGTCATGGTTCTGGAGCGCATGCACCAAGGAGATCGGCTGCAGGCCGCTCGTTAACGCGATGTTGAGGGTCAGTCGCAAGAACTCCGTGTCACCAGTGGCCAAGGCGTGGTGGTAGGCCGGTCGGTTGACGAAGTCGTAGGACAGATCGGCACCCCGCTGAGCGGTGTTCCTGATGTCATCGATGGCCAGGTTGAGTTCCTGGAACGTGAACCCACCGACCTTGCGGACCATGCTGGCAATCATCTGGTTGACGGCTTCCGACAGCGGATGGCCCTCCGACCAGGCAGGACCATCACCGTCCGCACTCTTTTCCAGACCGAGGAATCCGTTCGCGTCCAATCTCAGTGCGCCTGCGCCGAGCGCACCAAGTGAGTGCATGGCGTCGCCCATGACCAACCGCATTCCGGCGCTTGTCGGGTCCAGCCAGTTGATCGATGGCTGCCCATCCTTGAAGTAGTGCAAGTACACCCAGCGCCGCTCGACCCCGTCGACACCGGTTACCGGCGCGGTGGCGCTCCAATTGGTCTCCTTGATGCCGGGCTCGTGGAATAGCACGCGCTGC
>DATFOP010000411.1:0-3623 GCA_035265505.1 Propionibacteriaceae bacterium
CACGCTCAAGTCTCCGGGATCCGCGCCGTACGTCATCTTGTCCACTAGCTCCTGCGGCGGTTCGCCACAGACGTTGATGTGATCGCCGTCGAGCTCAATGAGCCCAGCTCACTCATCAATTCGGGCCATGAACAGCTGCAACATCTTCTCATCGACTCCGGCCCAGGGTGCACCTGGAGATTGACGATCCCGCCCGTCGCCTCGTCGAGGTAGACCTTGTGGTGCAGTACGTGCGGATGGTTGCCGGCGATGTAGTCGAACCAGGCGGTAAAGCCTGGACCGGCACGCCGACTCATCGGCCACCTTGTACGTGTGCACCATCAGCAGGGGCTCGGACATCACTCACACCGCCTGCAACCGGGTGAAGCCAGCCTTGTGCAGCGGATGAACGGTGACTGGCATCCCGGGCACGCCATGCGTAACGAACTGTTCCACGAAGGGGCTCGGCGGGCCGTAGATCTCCACGCCTTCGACGTCGATGTAGTCGAAGGCCTCCCTCACCCGCTCGCCGAACAGCTTCAGGTGGTACTCGAACGACTCCGCGTCCGGGTGCACCTGGATCACCACCGAGGACGTGTGGTCCGCGGACTCCCAGACGTTGAACGCCAACAGCCTCGGCTCCTGCTCCTCGACGTCGCCGAACATGTCCGCGGACCACGCCGCGTACGCGTCCGCCTTACCTGGCTTGATCCGGGACTTGCTCATCATGATGAATGGACCGGACATTGGTTCTCCTTCTACTGATCGGACGCCATCGACGTTAGGAGCCGGAGCCCGGCCAGACATCCGTCGTATGACGCATTCCCGCGTAGGAGATCACGTCACGACCGGCCGCCCGATCAACGGATGCTCATCGATGCCCGTCGGTCATTCCTCCAGTAGACCAGCACGACGAGCAAGATCGGCGACCTGGGCCCGACGGTCAGCACCGAGCTTGTGCAAGATGCGGGACACATGGGTACCCACGGTTCGGGGACTGACCAGCAGGATGTCGGCGATCTCGGCGTTGCTGCGCCCTGTGGCAAGCAAGGGCAACACATCGAGTTCGCGCGCGGTCAGTGCCGCAGCGAAGGAGTTCTCACTCCCGGCACCGCTCAGCGGGAGCCGCCACCGCACCGCGGACCGGGCCACAGCGTCTCGCAGCGGCCGAGCACCTAACCTGGCCGCCACATCGGCCGCCCAGGCCAGGTGTGTCGCTGCCTCGGCTCGTCCCGAGCGGTCGACGACATGCGCCCAGGCCAGCCGCCAGCGGACACATGCCTCCCGGTACGGGTCACCCGCCGCCTGCCACGCCTGAAGTGCCTGGTGCCAGGGCACCGGATTCCGCTCCCCCGACCATCGGGACAGCTCGGCGTCGCAGGTGGCAGAGAAGGCCATGGCGCGGGGTGCCGGCTCGCGCTTGACGTCGCCCAACCGATTAGTGAGATCGATGCTGACACGAGATTCCGGTCTGCCACCTTGCCGGCGGGTGCGTTCGGCGACGTCGGCTTCGGCCCGGCACAGGACGGCAAGCGGCTCTGCGGTGTCGTACCCGCTGACCGACCCGAGGGCAACCGCTTCCCGTGCCGCGGCGACCGCGGCATCAAGCTGCCCTTCCCACAGCAACCAGTCAGCCCAGCCGACGAGCGCACTGCTGAGGGGCAATGGCTGCTGGGGGGCCAGCTCGGTGAGCGAGCGAGTCCGCTGCAGCGCATTCTCCGCAGCCGCCGAGTCACCGCGCCAGGCGACCAGCCGAGCCTCATAGCCCCACGAGAATAGGGCGGGGATCCCGCTGACCCTGAGCCGCTGCAGGTTCAGCTCGAGCTCGGCGGCGGCTTCGTCCCAGCGCCCGATCTCGCTTAGATACTCAGCGAGCATGTAGCGCAGGGCCGCCTCCATGCTGGAGCCGAGTCCGTCCGCGGCAGCAGCGCGCAGCGCGATGCGAAGGTTCAGCTCCCGCTCGGCGGTGTAGCCGAGGCGTTGGATACTGAAGTTGCACCACATCCGACTAAAGGACACGCGGTCGGCGGAGCCGACCGCGGTCGCCAGGCGACTCGACTCGTCCAATGCCTCGTGCCCGGCGGTCGTGCCGAGCCAGGCGATGCCTTGCGCGAGGTAGACCTGCCACCGAACGGCCTGGTCGTCCACACCCGCGCAGGCCGTTAGCGCCTCGGCCGCCCATGGCTTGGCCTCGTCATAGTGGAACGTTGCCGCGAGGTGCCAGGCGAAGCCGGAGAGGACCATCGCTCGTACGGCGGCAGGCGCGTTGCTCGGCAGAACTCGGACCGCCTCTTCATACGCGGCGCGTGAGCCGTGGCCGTCTCCGGCCTCCCAGCGGTAGCGGGCGAGCCGCTCCCACCGCAGCGCCTGATCCGCACCGGTTCCCTCGGCCGCGGCGATTCGTTCGGCGGTCAGGTCAACAGCGCGGGCGAAGTCGCCGGACCGTTCCGCGACGTACGCCGTGCGGCGGAGCAGCTCGTCCCAGGGACCGCAGCGTTGCCGGATCGAATCCCTGAGTCGGGGCCAAGCCGCAAGGATCCGCTCGTAGTGGACATGCGCCGAGGCCAGCGCGTGCATCTGCTCAGCCTGCTCGGCGGCTGCCAGGCTAGCGAGGGCCGCCTGCTCACGCTCCCCCGCCAGATGCCAGTGCATTGCGAGGACGGCCGGGTTCGCGTCCGCCCGGCTCGTGAGAAGCGCGGCGACCCGCTGGTGCAGTTCTCGGCGACGGCCGGGCGGGATGTCCTCGTACACGGCTTCCCGCAGCAGGTCATGGCGAAACCGGTATCCGGCCGCATCGACCACTAATAGGTCCGTGTCACATCCCTGCCTGAGGGCAAGACTTATCGCACTGGCATCCAGCCCGAGCGTCCCGGCCACGACAAGCTCATCACAAGTCTCCGCGACCGCGATGACGCGCAGGATCTCGGTCATGTCTGGTCCGTGCTCTTGCAGGCGGGCCAGAAAGAGGCTCCGCAGATGGTCGGGTACGCCGCTCTCGCCTGCGGCGATCACCTCCTCCACGAGCAGGGGGATGCCGCCGCTGCGCCGGTGAACGGCCGCCGCCTTCTCCGCTGTCGGCGCTGCGCCGAGGATCTCGGCGACCTGCTCAGCCACCTGACCCACAGAAAGCGGCCCCAATGTGACGCGCAAGATCGGCCGCCGTTCGAGCACGTCTGCGAACGACACGAGTTCGGTCTGGGGCAGCGGACCCTCGTAACGATAGGTCGCGACGAGTCCCCAACGGCCGACGTCGACCTGCGTCACGAGGTAGGCGAGCGCGTCCCTAGTTGCCCGATCCGACCAATGGAGGTCCTCCACGACAAGCACCAGCGGGGACCGCTCAGCAAGATGTACAACACTAGAAACGAGCGCGTCGAAGAGGTCGGATCTGGTCGCCGCCTGTCCTGCAGCCAGCATTCGAAGCAAGGGCGCATTGGAAGGTAGAGCCGGACGCATCGCGGTCACCAGCGGGGCATAGGGCTGCCCCTCCACCGGGACGCACCCGCCAATCAGAACCCGGGCACCGCCGGCGCGCCAGCGCAATACAGCCTCAGTGACCAGCCGCGTCTTACCCATCCCGGCACGTCCGCCGATCAGCGCCACACGCGGCCGCCGGTCACGCAGGACGGATGCGAATTCGCCGA
>DATFOP010000412.1:0-3433 GCA_035265505.1 Propionibacteriaceae bacterium
GCCGGTCGTTTCGCGACCGCCACCATCAGCGGCAGCACGGCCCGACTCTTGCTGGCGAAGAACCCTGCCGGCTGGGCAGAGGCGTTGCCGTTGGCTCGGACCCCCACGGTGATCTTGGCCATCGATTCGGCTGCTGCCGACGGCCGTGACGTGTCCTGGCTCTGGGACGTCGAGTTCGAGCAGCTGGCCCACTCCGCAGTGGTTGCGACAGGACCACGCGCCCAAGATCTCGCCGTCCGACTGTCCTACGCCGGAGTCGAGCATCGCTGCATTCCTGATCTTGCCAGTGCCCTGGCCGGGCATCCCGAGCCGGTCGACGTGATCGCCACGTACACACCCTTTCAGCGGCTGCGCAAGATGGGCGGCGTCTGAGGATGGCAATTCGGGGGCTGGGTGAGCGCGTCGAGATCGTGCTCGTCTTCCAATCGCTTCTAGGGATCTACGGAGATCGCGGTAACGCTCAAGTGCTGCTCAAGCGACTGAGCTGGCGAGGCTTCGATCCGGTGCTCACCATTGTTGAGCCGGGCGATCCCCTGCCCGACACGGGCAAGGTCTATCTGCTCGGTGGCGGCGAGGACGCAGCGCAGGTGTCAGCCGTACGGGCGTTGCAGGCCGACGGGGGGCTGCAACGTGCGGTCAACCGGGGGGCGGCTGTCTTCGCCGTCTGCGCCGGCTACCAGATCATCGGCAGATCATTCACCGTTGGCGCGGACGACGACGTGATCGAGGGCCTGGGTCTGCTCGACGTGACCACGACTCGAGGGCCCGTCCGGGCCGTCGGTGAAATCCTCAGCCGCTGGGATGACCGGGACGGTGACGAGCAGTGGCTGACCGGATTCGAGAATCATGGCGGATACACCCGTCTCGGCCCGCAAGCTCGCCCGCTGGCACGCGTCGAGATCGGTATCGGCAACTGCGACGACGGCACGGAGGGAGCCGTCACGGGAACTGTGATCGGCACCTATCCGCACGGCCCGGTGCTGGCGCGCAACCCGGCCCTTGCTGATCATGTACTGGAGTTGGCGCTTGACCGCAAGCTCGCACCGCTCATCCGTCCCGAGATCGATGAACTGCGGCGGCAGCGGCTCCATGCCGTACGCAAACTCGCCCGCTGATCCCGCGGAGCGACGTGCCCCTGAGCGTCGCGGCGGTGGGCGCGGCCGAGGCTCGTCGGCATAGGTTCTCCGCCATGCAGAAACGTTCCCTCGGCCCATTCACCGTCACAGCCATCGGCCTGGGTGCCATGCCGATGTCGTGGAACAGAGACAACGAGATTCCGGACGAATCCCAGTCCATCAAGACCATCCATGCGCTTCAAGACGAGGGCAATATCAAGGCGATCGGGATCTCCAACGCGAACGTCGACGAGATCGAGGTGGCGATCCAGGTCCTCGGCGAGGGCGGACCGACGAGCGTGCAGAACGAGTTCTCACCGCGCTTTCGGAGTAGCCAGAAAGAGCTTGAGTTCTGCGGCGAGCGTGGCATCGCCTTTCTGCCCTGGAGCCCGCTCGGTGGCACGGGTGGCGCGGGACGGAAGGTGGGCGAGCGCTTCGCGGTCTTCAGCGAGATCGCCCGCGGGCACGGCGTCAGCCCGCAACAAGTGGTGCTGGCCTGGGAGCTGTCACTCGGATCTCACGTTATCCCCATCCCCGGAGCTCGCCGTCCTGAATCGATCATGGATTCCGCCAAAGCAGCAGGTCTGGTCATGTCCGATGCTGAGCTTGAGCGCTGCAGCGCCAGCGGCGGGACCGGATGACCGACGACGCGGATGTGATCATCGTTGGGGGCGGCCACAACGGATTGGTGGCAGCGGCCTACCTGGCCCGAGCGGGTCGGAGGGTTGTCGTCATGGAGGCTCGCCACCAGCTCGGCGGCGCCGTTTCGGGCGAACAGAACTTTCCCGGCATGGCGGTCCAGCTTTCCCGATTCTCGTATCTGGTGTCATTGCTCCCGGACCTGATCATCAATGATCTTGATCTTGACTTGGACCTGCGCTCGCGCCGGATTGCGTCCTATACCCCGATCGGCGACAGCGGACTGCTGGTGGAACGCAACGCAGGCCCGCTGACCCGCGCCTCGTTCGCTCAGCTCACCAGAAGCGACGACGAGTATGCCCGATGGGAGAAGCTGGCGTCGCGGCTGCAGAACGTGGCGTCGGTCGTGGCGCCGACCTTGACCGGCCCGCTGCCACGAGCGGCCGACATCCGGAACCAGCTGAGCCCCGAGTTGTGGACAGCGCTGGTCGAGCGGCCGGTCGGGGAGCTACTCGAGGATGCCCTGGTCGATGACACCGTACGGGGCGTGGTCGCCACCGACGCTCTGATCGGCACCTTCGCTTCGCTGGCCGATCCGACTCGACGGCAGAACCGATGCTTCCTCTATCACGTCATTGGCAACGGCACGGGCGAGTGGAAGGTCCCGGTTGGCGGCATGGGACGCGTCGTGTCAGAGCTGAGCGACGCTGCGCGACATGCGGGAGCCGCCCTCAACACGCACACCCGGGTGACTCGAATCAAACCGGACGAATGCGGCGGAGGGACAGTCATGCTAGCGGACGGCAGCCGGTACCAGGCACCGTTCATCCTGGCCAATTGTGCGCCGGCTGTCCTGCAGTCGCTGCTGGGCCAGCATCCCTCGACGCCGGAGGGCTCGCAGATCAAGATCAATCTGCTTGTGCGGCGGCTGCCCCAGTTCCGGTCCGGTATCGATCCCCGCATCGGCTTCGGCGGCACGCTGCACCTGGGGCAGGGCTACCGGCGACTGGAGCAAGCATTCGACGAGGCGGCTTCAGGCCGGATACCCGATCCTCTGCCCTGTGAGGTCTACTGCCATACCCTGACCGACCCGTCGATCATGAGTGCCGAGCTGCGGAGCGCTGGCTACCACACGCTGACGCTGTTCGGTCTGCACACCCCCACACGGCTCTTCGTGACCGACCCATCAGGAGCCCGCACACAAGCCAGGCGAGCGGCCCTACGTGCACTGCAAGCTGTGTTGGCTGAGCCGTTGGAGGACTGCTTGGCCGTTGATCCGCAGGGGCGTCCTTGTATAGAGGTGATGTCGCCGCTCGACATCGAGGCAGAGCTCGGCATGCCTGGCGGCCATATCTTCCACGGTGACCTGAGTTGGCCCTGGCTCGCCGATGACGCCATAGCGACGAACGCCGCCGAGCGCTGGGGCGTGGCCACCGACTTTCCGGGAATTTTGCTCTGCGGTTCAGGAGCCGTACGCGGCGGTGCGGTCAGCGGCTTGGGCGGCCACAATGCTGCCCAAGCGGTCATCGAGGCCGCTTAGCCACCCCTGATCCGGCGTCCTGACATTTCACCCCAGATGTTGGCCCTGCTAATGTTGCTCGTCGCGCGCCGCTAGCTCAATTGGCAGAGCAGCTGACTCTTAATCAGCGGGTTGGGGGTTCGATTCCCTCGCGGCGCAC
>DATFOP010000413.1:0-10482 GCA_035265505.1 Propionibacteriaceae bacterium
GGCTCGCCCTGGCCGGCGCTGTACTGCATGGCCTGCCGGCCATTGCTGATCACCAGCTCGTGCAGAATCGAACCCACGACGTCCAGCGGCAGGTCGGTGATGTTGGGCATCCCGCCGGCCAGCGACACGACTTCTGGGCGGTTGGCCACGGCGAACAGGGCGCGGATCGCGGAGGCGGTCATCTTGTGCGTACGGGCGGCGTACCGGTCGACATAGTCGTCGAGCCGGGTGTCCCGCCGGTGCACGCGATCGATGGCCACGACGACAAGCCTAAGGCGCGCTTCTTGGGACTTGCCGCCTACGATGTTCGCATGGCGAGGTCGAGCAGCACGGTGCCGCCTTCCGGCCTGCGCCTACTGCGTTCGACGCTGCTGGTCGCGGTCGGCATCGTGGCCGGTATCGGAATAGGTTTCGCGTACGGGCTGATCAAGCCCCGGCCTCGGGCCTGACGTGGGCGCCCGCCGGTTTCGTCCGCTGACCGCGGCCAACCTCGCCGCGCTTCCGGAGTCGTGCGCCCGCTGCATGTTCTGGCAGTCCAGCCTGACCGACCTCTCATCACCAGCTGATCAGCGGGACCGCGGTCAGATCAAGCTTGACTGGGCCGAATCAGTGACGGCGTATTGGGGTTACTGCGGGGTCCTTGCGGTCAACGACGGCGAGACGGTGGGCTCACTGACGATGGCGCCCGCCTCGCACGCTCCCCGGCTCGGAGCCTTCGCCAGCACGCCGGTCAGCCACGATGCCGCGGTCCTGATGGGCGTTTGGGTCGCGGAAGGGCTGCGCGGAAAGGGCATCGGGCGCTCGATGGTCCAGTCAGCGGCGGCTCTGCTGGTCCGCCGCGACATCCGGGCGCTCGAGGCGATCGGCACCTACCATGACGGTCCGTCGTGCATGGTCCCCGCCGGTTGGCTGGAAAGGGTGGGATTCGCGCTGGTCCGGCCGCATCCGGTCACCCCTCGGTTCCGGATGAATCTGCAGACCACCGTACGGTGGCGGCCCGATCTCGGCGCCGCTTGGCACCGGCTGACCGACCTGGTCGCTCAACCAACCCCGCCGGAACCGGCCACGCGTGTCTCGCGAAGCCTGAGCTGACTCCGGGCACGCTCGTGAGCGCCGAATAGTCGATACTGTCCGCGTGCATGAGCAGCGCTGGCCCTGGTTGGTGACGGCTATCCTGATGGCACCGCATTCCGCGGCTACGGAGAAGGCTTCTCGGACGGATGTCTGCGGCGGATGGATACGGGCTTGCCCATCCACTATCCACAAGAGCTGACCGGACAGGCACCTTGGTCTTCTGAGCTCGGCGTCGCGGCGATTGCGCTGCTTGGCCTTGCCTGGCTCATCCTGGTGTTCGGGCTGCGGTTGCGGGCACGAACCAGGGTGGTTTCGGCGTTGCCCGGCGTTGCCACCCTAGGGATGGCCGCCATGGCAGCGACCGCTATCGCCGATACCGGACGCAACCCGGAGCACTACCTCGCTGGCTGGCTGTGGTTGGCGGTAGACGCCTCGGCTGTCATCGCATTGAGCGCGATCTGGGGATGGGAAGATTTCGGCGGATCCTGGTTCCTGCGACTGGTCATCACGATCTGGGGCACGACGGCAATGGGTGCCATCCATGGCGGTGCCGAATACGCCACCATGACGATGTTCAACGACGCCAACTGGGACATCCCTCCTGGAACGGGGTACATCACCGTTGCCGTCGTGACAATCTCAGCCGCGCTGACCATGATCATGACCGTCGTCAAACCTCGACGTGGACCTTCGGCCGATCGGCTTGGCCGGCCGGCAGTACCCGCCGAAACTGCGGCCCGCGCCTGAGTGGTGCTGTTGACTGGGCCTGTGCCATCCGGACCGCTGCCACCGCACCTCGCTGAACCGACGCTGACCTACCTCGACGAGGCGGACACCGAGGCCTTCACGGCGGCGATACTCCGTGGCTTCCACGACGACTACAAACCCGACCTCTGGGAGCCGTTCCGGAAGGTCCTGGAACCGGACCGTGCCTTCGGCTTCACCGTGGGCGGTCGATGGATTGCGACCTGCGGCGCGTACACCCGGTCGATGACGGTGCCCGGTGGCAGCGTGCCGACCGCGGCGGTCACCGTGGTTACGGTCAGCCCGACCTATCGGCGGCGGGGCCTGCTGACGGCGATGATGAAGCACCAGCTCGAGGACATCCACCGCCGCTCAGAACCGGTAGCGCTGCTCTGGGCGTCCGAGTCGTTGATCTACGGACGTTTTGGCTACGGTCATGCGACGCCGCGGTTGCGGATCTCCGGCCAGACCCGATCGACTGCCTTTGTTCCCGAAGTTGATCTTGGTGACGGCTCGGTCGGTGAAGTGGAGCGAGACGAGTGGTTGGCGGCGGCAGTACCGCTCTATAACAAGCTCCTCGCGCGGCGTCCCGGTGCCCTCGATCGTGATGCCCATTGGTGGCAGGTTCGAGTGCACGACCCCGAACCATGGCGGAAAGGGGCCGCGGCACGGCGTTTCGCCCTGCACTACGACAAGCGCGGGCGCGTCGACGGATTCGCCTCGTTCCGGGTCAAGGGCGGTGATTCAGCGGACAATCCGGCTGCGGAAGTCCAGGTCGGCGATATCGAGGCCGTGGATCCGTCGGCTTGTGCGGCCCTGTGGCGGTTCCTTCTCGACCTCGATTTGGTCCGGACCTTCACCCGGGAAAACGCTCCGGTGGACGAGCCGCTGCGCTACCTGGTTGCAGACTCGCGGATGATCTCCACGGAGCTGACCGACGGCACCTACGCACGGCTAGTCGATGTACCGGCCGCGCTTCAGGCCCGTACGTATGCGGCAGAGCTCGACGTGGTCATCGCGGTATCCGATCCGTTGCTTCGTCACAACGACTCGGCGTTTCACGTGCAGGCTGGACCGGACGGCGCGAACGTGTCTGCCACTCGGCGCGGCGCCGATGTCAGCCTCTCGATCCGTGACCTCGGAGCGATTTACCTCGGTGGCACCTCGCTCAGCTCACTGCACGCGGCTGGCCTGGTTGGGGAACGTAGGACTGGGGCGGTCGCGGCGATCACTGCAGCCTTCACCGCCCCCCAGCCCCCGTTCTGCGCTGACCACTTCTGAGGATCAGCTCAAATTAGAGGTATTCCTCGATCGCGTTGAGCAGCGTCGACTTCGACTTAGCGCCCTTGAAGGCCTTGACCAGCTCGCCGTTGACGTAGAGCTGGATGGTGGGCAGGCCGAGGACATAGTTATTAGCCGGCGTCACCGGATTGGTGTTGGTGTCCATCTTGACGAAGGTGACCCGGTCGCCGTGGGACCGGGCGAGCTCTTCGATGATCGGCGCGACCTGCTTGCAGGGCCCGCACCAGTCGGCCCAGAAGTCCACCATCACCGGCTTGTCGGACTTCAGGACCACCTCGTCGAAAGTGGCGTCGGTCACCTCAGAAACTGTGCCCATCTATCGCTCTTTCTCCTGTACTCAGTTGATGTGTCCGGCCAGCGCCGCCTCAGCGATGTATCGCTCGGCCGCATCCTTCTGGTCGGTGAGGTAGCGCTCGGCGTCCAGCGCAGCCTGGCAACCCGTTCCGGCGGCCGTGACCGCCTGACGGTAGACGTGATCGACGAGGTCACCGCATGCGAACACCCCGTCGAGACTGGTCCGCGTCGACGGCGCGTCGGTCAGCACGTAGCCCTCGACGGTGGTCTCCACCTGGCCCACGACGAGCTCGGACCGCGGCTCGTGACCGATGGCGATGAAGAGGCCGGACACGTCCAGCGGACGGCGCTCTCCGTTCTGGGTGTCGCGCAGCGTGACCCCGGCCAGAGAGTTGTCGCCGCGGATCTCGTCCACCTCGGAGTTCCAGGCGAACTTGATCTTGGGGTCCTTCTCGGCGCGGTGGGCCATGATCTTGCTGGCCCGCAGCTGATCGCGGCGGTGCACCATCGTCACCGATTTGGCGAAGCGACTCAGGAAGGTAGCTTCCTCGACCGCCGAGTCGCCACCGCCGACGACTGCGATGTCCTTGTCTCTGAAGAAGAAGCCGTCGCAGGTGGCGCACCAGGAGACGCCATGACCAGAGAGCCGGTCTTCGTCGGGCAGTCCGAGCTTGCGATAGCCCGAGCCCATGGCCAGGATCACGGTACGCGCGGCGTATCGGGTGCCGGCAGCGTCGGTGACGTACTTGACAGTGTCAGTCAGATCCATAGAGACGATGTCGTCGGTAACCAGCTCGGCACCGAACCGCTCGGCCTGGCTGCGCATCGCCTCCATCAGCTCCGGACCCTGAATGCCATCGGGAAAGCCGGGGTAGTTCTCCACATCGGTGGTGTTCATCAGTGCGCCACCCGCGGTGATCGAGCCCTCGAAGACCAGCGGTCTGAGGTCGGCCCGTGCGGCGTAGATGGCGGCCGTGTACCCGGCCGGCCCACTTCCGACGATGATCACGTCGCGGATGTCTTCGGTGCTCATCAATTCCTTTACCGGGAGCTGGTGCAAATGTGGCGTAACCCTACCTCCGCTCAACCGCGACACCGGGTATCAGTATTCCGAAGCTTGCTCAGCGCCGCGGCGCGGTCGAGGCCCCCTGGTTTCACTCGACCAGGCCACGAATCCGAAGTTGCTCCAGCGTTTTTTGCGATCCCTTGTCCAGTTCCGCCTGCGGTGCATGACGGAGCAGCCAGCCGAAGAGGGTGGAGTGCCCGGTGCGCAGCAGAGCCGTCGGCACCGTGTACCGACGCGTGCCTTCCTCGCTTTGCACGATCAGCCTGTGGCAGGGTCCGCGACGGGTGAAGTACTCGGTCACTCGCTGCACCTGCGAGCCGTCCACGGTATGGAGGCTGCGGAAGCGCCGGACGGTGAGCTGCGGACCCTCGACCATCAAGAAGGCCCGAGCCCGAACCCAGACCGTGACGACGAAACCGGCCCAGAGCAGCGCGACCAACACCGTCAGGCCGATCCAGTTATAGCCGCGGGTCAGGCTCAGCAGCAGGATCACCACGACGGCCCCGGCCGTGCTGAGCGCGACCGGCCCCCGCCAGTCGGCGGACGGTTCGAGCGGTCTGGCCATGTCAGCCGTTACTGCGACACGGCGACTTCGTTGATGCCGCCGCGGTAGTTCCCTCCCTCCTTCGGCAACGAGGTGAGGTACACCAGGATGTAGCGGGTGGCCGCCGGTTCGGCGGTGGTGAGCGTTGCGGTGGTACCCGCGTCCGACACTTTGGCGACCCGGCGCCACAGGCTGTCGGAGTTCATCGGCGGAGTGCTGATCGTGTCCGCGTCCTTCTTGGGTACGCGAAGCTCCACGTTGGTGCCGTTTCCGGAGAGGGTGACCACGACCGACCGTACGGGCTGGGCGGAGCCGAGGTCCAACACCAGGCCAACACCCCGCTTGATGCCGCCGAGCTGCGGGTTGCCGAAGTAGCGAACCGTGCGCCAGCCGGTCGCGGGGTCGCCGTCGTAGGCCAGCTTGACGAGCTCTGGGTTTTCGGTCTGGTCGTCGCCTTGGGGGTCGAAGTCACGCGCACCGGCGATGGCGATCCCGGCTCCCGGCTGGCCGGGCGGCGCTGTGCTGGTCGAGGATCGCGAGGCGGTGGTCGGGTCACCTCCGGCCGCCCCCCCGCCTCGGTTGCTGACCGCCAACCCGGCGATCACTCCACCGACGACCAGAAGCACGATCAATGACCCCAGTAGCGGGAGCCAGCGCCGGGTGCGCCGTTGCGGCGCCGGCGGCGTCGGCACCGGAGCGCTGATTGTGGTGGTCGGATGAGCGGCCGGGATGGTCGGCGGCTCGGGCGCTGGGGTGGTGTCTGGCGGCTGGCCCTTCGCCCTGGGCGCGGGTGGGCGGAGTCGGCGCTCCAGGTCACCGGAGGCGTCGGCGGGTCCGAGAACCTTGTTGAGGGCGTTCACCAGCGCGTTGGCGGTGCTGATTCGCTCGGCGTGATGCCGTGGCGGATCACCGAGGATCAGGTCGCAGACGTTGTCGAGCACCGGTGAGACGCCGGCCCGGACCTGCCGGGGCGTGGCCCAGCGGTGGCCGACCAGGGGGGCGTCCGGCAGTCCGTACGCGGGCCCGCCGGGCCAACGACAGACCAGGCAGGCGTAAAGCACTCGGCCGAGATCGAAGATGTCAACCTGCTCCGGACTCTCTCCACCGAATGTGCCGGTCGACTGCGGCGGACGCAGCGCCGCTTCGATGAGCAGGCCGACGATCTTGACGTTCCCGTCGGAGGTGATGATCACGGTGTCCGGATTGATCCGCTCGTGATACAGGTGCAGGCTGTGCACGCCGGCCAGGGCGTCCGCGACCTCTCGAGTCACCCAGGCCGCCTCCAGGCCGGACAGCGGGCCTTGGCTCAAGATCAATTCCAGCGACTGGCCAACTGCGTACTCGGAGACGATGTAGGACCCGATCGTCGGACTTTCGCTGTGCACGACGTCGAGCACCCGAAGGAAACGGGAGTCGGTGGCCGCCGACGCCTTGCGCGCCACGGCCAGCAGTTCGGGGGCGTTCTCGTCGTCGGGGGAGAGCAGATGCACCAGGACCGACCGGGAGAGGACCTGGTCGAAGGCCCGCCAGGTGACGGTGGGCGGTGACTCGCGGATCAACTCCTCGAGCCGATAACGCTGGGCCAGGACCGTACCGGAGGGGAGAGCCGCGGCCGGCAGCGGCGGGTCAAATCCGGCCGCCCGCCGGGGCGCGGCCTCAGGCCCCAGCTCCGTCGAGGCCTCGTCGTCGACTGGCTGGGGGAGAAGCGTGGCCGCCTCACTCATGGACGTTGTCATCTCAGTCGGGCCGCTCGAACGCTGCGCTCCCGAGACGGCGGTTGCTGCTGATTCGATCGTAGGATCAACCGGCTCGATGACGGTGGTGGAATCGCCGGAGTCGTTCCGATCTTCGGAATTGGGTGGCCGCGGCGCTCGATCGCGGTGTAGCAGGGTGGCGATGATCTGGCTGACCTCGCCGATTCGCATCAGGTGGGCGAGCAGGGCGAAGATCAGCACCGCCGCGACGCCGGCGACGGCGAGCGCCAGCAGCCGCGCCGGCTTCGACTCCGACCACATCCCGAACGCCCAGCAGATGCCGTAGGCCACGGCCGCGGCGGGCGCGGCGGCTACCAGTAACCGCAGGCAGTGCCGCACCAGGGCCCATCCGTCGAGGGCCGGCAGCTTCCGGCGCAGCCAGCGGAAGGAGATGGCCACGCCGATGGCGTATGCGGCGGCGTAAGCGGCGGCAAGGCCGGTGGCGACCAGCGCAGGCTGATCGAGCAAGGCGACTGCGCTGATGCCCAAGATCACGTTCGTGCTGGCGATGATCAATTGGATGAAGAAGGTGGTCCGGTTGTCCTCCAACGCGTAGAACGCGCGCAAGCAGAGATATTGCACGGTGAACGGGACCAGGCCGAGGGCCAGGGCCATCAAGGCCCAGCCAACGAAGTGGGCGTCCTTGGCACCCTGGCCGAAACCGAAGATGAACTCGGCGATCGGCACACCGAGAGCGAAGAAACCGATGGCGGCCGGCAGCAGGGCAGTCACCGCGAGCCGGATCGCTCGCGTGGTCTCGTCCGCGACTCCCGGCAGGTCCCGGGCCGCGGCTAGCCGGGAGGCGGCGGGCAGCATCGCCGTCGCGAGCGAGACGGTGATCAACGAGTGAGGCAGGATCCACACCGCATAGGCGTTGTAGTAGGCGGCAAGTCCGGCGCCTGCGCCGCCCACGGTGGCCCCGCTGGCCAGTCGGTTGATCACGACAAGGGCGAGCTGGTTGACCAGGACGAAACCCAGCGTCCACTTGGCCAGCCGCAATGTCTTGCCCAGTCCCGTGTGACGGAAGTCGAAACGTGGCCGGTAGCGATAGCCGGCCGCCCGAAGGAATGGCACCAGGACGGCCGCCTGCGTGGCGATGCCGAGGGTCGAGCCGAGGCCCAACAGCAGTTCCTCGCCTGTGGTGAAAGCCTGCCCGGTGTTCCCGCGACCGAAGACGGCGAGGAAGGTCAGCAGCACCGAGATCGAGACGATGTTGTTGGCGATCGGTGCCCACATCATCGGCCCGAACCGGTCGCGGGCGTTCAGTATCTGGCCGGCCAGCACGTATACGCCGTAAAAGAAGATTTGCGGCATGCAGTAGTAGCCGAGCATGATCATCGACTCGTACTGAGCGTCCAGCCTCGGCGACTTCCAGCCGCTGGCGGTGTAGAGACTGACAATCCAGGGGACCGCCAGCGTGAGGACGACGGTGATCAGGCTGAGCGCGATCAGGCCCCCCGTCACGATCCGGTTGGTGTAGGCCTCGCCGCGGTCGGCATCGCCCTTGATCGCCCGCACGATCTGGGGGACCAGCACGGTGTTGAGCACGCCGCCGGCCAGCAGGATGTACATGCTGTTGGGAATGGTGTTGGCGAGGGTGAACATCTCGGCTTGTCGGGTGCCGTTGCCGAACAGGAAGACCAGCAGCATCAGCCGTCCAAAGCCGAGGACTCGCGACACCAGCGTGCCCGCCGCCATGATCGCGCTGGCCGATATCAGGCGTGAGGTGCGGCTGGTGGCGATCTGGGACACCTCGGTGTCAGACATCGAGAGTCTGGTGAAGCTCATCGGCGGGCGGTTTGGAGCTCAACGCCTCGGCCGGCGTTGGAGCGGCGGCGGCTTCGGAGCGTTCCTTGGCGACCTGGCGGATGCGCAGCGCAACCCCGCCGATGAGCACGGGTCCGGAGATCAGAACGATGATCCAGCCGGCCACCCCGGCCTGGGTCGCGGTCACCTGAATAGTGATCGGGCGGCCGATGGGGATGCCCGACATCGTGGTCAACTGGGCGGTCACCGGAACCGTCCCGTTGGACTTGGCGTCCACCGACGCCGTGCCCGAGACGTTCCCGCCGGCCGGAATGAGGCCCAGTTCGAGGGGTTCGACGCTCAGCCGCTGCTCCACCTGCGATTCGAAGAGCAGCCGGACCCGGACGGCATCGGTCAGCGAGGCGGGGTCCTCCGGCGCGGGCAGGGTGTTTCGCACGGTGATCGGAAAGCCGACACCTTTGCGGGCGACGGTGGTCACCTTCCGGCTGGTCCGAATCTCGATCTTCTCGGTCAGGATCGTGTCGAGCTCGTCCTGCTGCGGGCCGACAAACCTCCGCATGGCGTTCTGGGATCGCCGCCAGCTGCTGCTCGTCGACCGGGCCACGGACGAAGCGGCAGTCACCTTCGCGTTGTCGGGCTCGGCGAGGAGCTCGGTGTAGGTGGCGTAGCTCCTGGCCAGCTGGCGCACCGACCGCAGCTGGCTGGCGTTGAGCTCAGCGGCCCGGACGGCTTTGGGATAGTTCAATTGTTGGTTCCAGGTCGCCGGCTCGGATTTGAGCAGCTTGCTGAGAGTGCCGTGGGTGATCCACGGCGCGTTGGCCGAGCCGGCACCCCCCGCGGCCTGCGCTGCGCTCCTGATCACGTGCACCCGGCCGAGGGTGGTGCCGGCCGGTGCCGAGCTGGCCTCGATCCACGTCTCGGCGAGCATCCGCTGTTGAATGTGAATCTTCGTGTTGCGTGGGTCCGGCCCTGGCCCGCCTCCGAATGAGCTGGCGGTGAAGTTGATGATCGGGGCCTCTCCGGGTGCAGTCAGCAGCGGCCGGAGCTGGGCGGTCGAGACGTCGGACAGCAGAATGGCGGCCGGGTCGAGGTCCTCGGCGGCGCCCAGGGTCTCCGCGTCAGCAGCCCCCCCGGCGGGGAACACCAGAAGCGGAAGGGTAGAGAGGCCCTCGACCGTACGGGCCGCTAACTGACCCTGGGCGAGCAGCTTTGTTTGATTGGCGTGCACCAGCGCGGCAATGTCGGGCGAGCCGTACAGCAGCTGAAAGCCATCGTGGCTGGACTTGAGCGACTCGAACGTCTCGAGCCAGCGTGTCGCGGCGGATTGGCCGTCGTTGGTGCCGGCGTCGGAGCCACGTACCGAGTAGCCGGCCTTCATGGTGCGCAGCTCGTCGATCAGGGCGGGGTCGACGGCAAAGCTGACGTCGCCGGCATCGGCGGCCTTGATCAGCCGGTCGAGCCGGCCCCCTGCGGCGACCTCCCTGGCCAGGTGATCATCGCTGAATTCCGACTCGCCCACTCGCGACGGTCGGGAGCTCAAGACCACGACCGACGTCATCTGCAGCGAGTTCGCGGGCTTGGCGGTCTGGACGGGAAGAAAGACCCGGGCCCGTCCGAGGGTCACGTCGGCTCCATTGACAGCCGTGCGACCCCGGACGTGCGCCCCGGTGAGGTATACGCCGTTCTCGAGGGAGAAATCCAGCTCGTCCAGAGTGGCCTGCACCGTGAAGCTGGTGGACTTGCCCGGCTTGAGGGTGCGGTCTGCCTCGGAGGGGATGTTCTGGTAGTTGTCCGACAGCCGCTCGCCCAGCGGCTCGTCGGCGGGCCAGGTGAGCGAGCGGTCGAGGTCTTCGGCGGTCAGCAGTGGAACCCTCGGCGCCCGCCAGAAGATGGCTTGCAGATTGGAGAGCACGACCGGACTGATGTTGGTGACCGTT
>DATFOP010000414.1:0-10493 GCA_035265505.1 Propionibacteriaceae bacterium
GTAGGTGTAGAGCAGGCTCCAGGCAATCTGCAACCAGCGCTGACCCGCCAGCGCCGGTCCAGCCAGCTGGTGGGTGAACCCGAGGCCGACGGCCAGATAGCTGAGCAGGTGGAACAGATGCCACACCTCGTACGACAGCCGCCGACGAATCGAGCGCGCGGAGGCGATCCCGATGGCGAGAAGCAGGCCAGTACCGAGGGCTGCCGTCACGAGCCCGGGCCAGGACGCCATCTCGAGCCAGGCCGACCACAGGCCGTCCCCGCGGACCTTGGCCCAGGCCACCAAAGCCGTCACCGAATGAGCCACGGCCAAACCGATGACGACCGGTCCAGCGAAGCCATGCCAGCGAGCCAACTTGTCGGCGCCCACGACGCGCTCGAGCACCGGCGCCCGCGACATGATCAACAACATCACGGCGGCACCGTAACCCGCAGCCATGCCGGTGACATGCGCCACCAATGCAGCGTCGAAGGCTCTGGGTGGATGTGGGAGCACGACGCCGACCACCATCGCGGACACGAGGCCGAGCATCAAGAGGCCGAGAATCCAGCTTGCGGACGGCCGGATCCGCCTGGCACGTCCGTGAGCTATCGCTGTCACGTGGTGGAATCGGCGTCGGTCGGGTGGCTGTTCACCGCAACGGGCGACACGCTGGGCGCGCTCATTGCCAACTGAACACCGATGAACGTCGCTGAGAACATCAAGAGAAAGGTGACCAGACGCAACATCCACCGGACGGTCGTTGCCTTTGGGGTACCGAACCGGTCCGCAAGCCGGACTATCTGTAGGAGGGCGCCACGACTTGCTGCACTCGGGGTTACAACATCAAGGAACGCCATGACGGCTGTCCTCTTCCTCAGGGGCCCCGCCCCCCAATACACGCAGCCCCCCGTGGCCGCTGGCTCACCTCTCCACCGTTATGAAAACTCAATCAAGAGCCCTAAGGCAACTCCTCAGGGACCGATATCTGTCACAAGCCGGTTAATTGCCGCGTGTCGCCCCTCATTCTGGCGATTTGAGGGACTAATGAACGCGCGCCCACCCAAACCAAGAAGTCTGGACACCAACCGTCTTGAGATGGCTTATGCGCGCGCCGCGCAGCCGATCTCGGACGAGATTGAGGCGGCATCACAAGACACAATGCAGGAAGGCTGAGTCCTCGTCATATCGAGGCGGAAACCGTCCATCAATCGAAGAGCGAGGTGGGCTCATCCCATTGGATCGTTTCCCACACCGGACCCGGCAACTCGTCCCGCTTCTGCGCCGCGATGCTCGAGTGCGCACCGCATCCGTGGTCGATGCTGACCACGGACCCGTCGGACGGTGAGTAGGCGTTGGTGCATGCACCAAAGAGCACGCCCATGTTGGCTTGCAGCCGAACAAAGAAGCCGCAGGTTTCGCAAACCTCGGGTGCCAACCGGGTCATCTCGTTGTCCGGGCCACCTGGACCGGCCAGCCAGCGTTCGATGGCCTCCTGCCGGCCGACAAATGAGAGCACCCGCTCACGCCCGAGACCCAACTCGGCGACGACCGTACGGACCAAGCTGTCCTCGGCCGGATCAGGGTCGCCGGCCTGCTCACCACCGGTGTAACCAGGCTCGAGCCGCGGGTCCTCATCGGGCGACGGCATCAGCACTCCGGGCGTGACGTCGCCCGGCTGTATCCGATCGGTCCAGGGCAACCACGATGAGGACAGCAACGCACCCTCGCCGGGCAGCAAGACGACCTCGTTCACGGTGACCGCTTTGGCGCGCGATGCGCGAGCGACGGTCACCGACCATTGCCAGCCTCGGTATCCGGGATGCGGGCAGGCAAAGAGGTGGCTGACCACGCGTTCGCCCTCGGCGCGGCAGCCCAGATGCTCGCCTACGCCCATCGCCCCGGCGGCTTCGAGCGCCGCCTGGCGGGCCAACTCGACGGCCGCCTCGCACAGAACGTCGATCTTGGCAGTGCGTGGACTGGAAGGCATGGACTAAAGCTCGAGTTCGTCGGCGACCGCACGGAGCACCGCGGCCACCTTGGCTCCGGTGCGCGAGTCCGGATGCTTGCCGCGTCGGTAGGCGTTGCCGACGCCGTCCAACATCTTGATCAAGTCCTCGACGATCACCGTCATCTGCTCGGGCGGCTTGCGGTGGGCCTTGGCGAGCGAAGGCGGGGGTTCAATGAGCCGCAGCGACAGCGCCTGCTCGCCCCGGCGACCCTCGACCACCCCAAATTCGACCTTCTGACCGGGCTTGAGGGTGGTCACGCCGGCCGGGAGAGCTGAGGCGCGGACGTACACATCGCCCCCATCATCCTTGGTCAGAAAGCCGAAGCCCTTCTCGGCGTCGTAAAACCTCACCCTGCCTACAGGCACGTCACAATCCTCGCTTGTCCTGGTTGCCGGCGCTAAGCGTAACTGCTCCGCTCGCCCGGCAAACTACGATGGTCGCCATGGCGACGTGGGAGGACGGGCCGGAGTACGCGCCGCTGGTGCGCCCGGACGCGTTCAACGAGCCGACGACATCACCACTGTCGGTCGCGCCCGCCGTCGAGCAGCCCGCCGCCGCCGCACCGAAGGAACGGCCAGGTTTCACCGAACCCACAGAGCCGGTGGCACCGCTGGAGCAGCTGGTACCGCCGATTGACGCACCCCGTGACCCTGCTCTGCCATTCGACGTCGTGACCACCGCACTGACCTCGGCCGATTCGGCCTGGGGATCAGCGCACTGGGCGCGACAGTCGAGTCCGGCTGGCGGTCCGTGGCCTCCCTCGCCGTCCGACCCGGCAGGCGGCCAATGGCCTGCCTCGCCGTCCGGCCAGGATGCATCGCCGTGGCCCGTACCGACTGAGCCGCTGATTCCGGCAGCCGGCCCACCACCAACGGCCAACGGGTTTCCAGCGCCCGGCACCGCTGCCTGGTTCACACCCCCGCCGTTACCTCAGCCCGTCTCGAACACTCCGGTGACGGCCAAGCAGGTGCTCGAGGCCGTCACTCCTGGGGTCTACATCACGCTGGCAATCGGCGGCCTGGTCTACCTCATTTCGCCGATCATGCTTGCCGTCGCCTTTGCGCTCTCGAGCCGGATGGAGGTTGGCGCGCAGCACGCGCGCCGGGCCCTCATCACAGCTTCCTTCGTAGTCGGGTTCTTCGCGGTTGTCGGTGTTTTGAACGCCCCCGCCTCTTTCGGTGACTGGTGGTCATCCGTCGGTTTCTGGTCTCTGATCATCTGCTGGTTGGTGCTGCTCGCCATCTCGCTGAGTGTGCACAGCGAACTCACACGCCGGGCCGCCGACCAGGCCCCTCCTCGGGCGCCATGGGGCTGACGAGAAATCTTGAGCCGCGCACCCTGACCGAGGCGCTGCGGGCCTTCGACCTCGATCAGCTGACCACGCTGCTGGAGCAGCGCGGTGATCTTGGCGAACCGGTGCCGCGCGACCTCACCGAGCTGGCGAGCAGGGCCACGACCACCACGTCTCTGGCCTCCGCACTGGAACACCTCAATGCCTTCCAACGACTGGTCACCGAGGCGCTGGCGGCCCTGCCTGATCCCTGCACCACCGCCGAACTGGCCGCGCTGATCGCCCAGCCTCGCTCTCGAGTCAGCGAAGCCGTCAATCAACTGCGCTCGCTGGCACTGCTCTGGGGCTCCGATGATCAACTGCACCTGGTTCGGGGGGTTCGCAGCTCGTACGAGCCGTACCCCGGCGGGCTCGCGCCGCCTTCTCCACGACCCCTCAGCGCCCACGAGATTGAAGCGGCACTGGCCCGCTGTGATCAATCAGTATGGCCGGTGCTGGAGAAGCTGAGCTGGTCTCCTTCGAGAGCGCTTCGGCGAGCCGATCGGAAGGTCGATCCGTCGGCGGCGGCAACGCCAATCGAGCAGTTGCTGGCACACCGATTGTTGCGGCCCCTCGACTCCGAGGCGGTGATCTTGCCGCGCGAGGTGGCTTGGTACGTCCGCGGCGGCCGGTTCTCGGCTGAACCGGTGCCGGCCGATCCGCCCGCCATCACCGGCGGAAGCCGCAACCTCGACGTGGTTGATCAGGCGGCGGCCGGCGCTGCGTTCGGCATGATCCACGACATCGAACTCGCCGTACACACGATCCAAGCGACGTCCCATCGCCAGCTGCGCACCGGAGGGCTGGGCAGCCGGGACATGGCCGCCTTGGCGCGCATACTGAGCACCGATGTGGCCTCAACCACCTTCGTTCTCGAGTGCGCGGCGGCGGCAGGCCTGGTGGGCACCGGTGTCGCGAGCCGCCTCCTGCCCACCACGGGCTACGACCACTGGGTGTCGCTCCAACCGCTTCAGCGCTGGCGGATGATCATTGACGGCTGGCTGGCGGTGGACCGGCTGCCGGCGCGTTCCGCAGAGGACGGGGCGCACGCGCTCGGGCCGGAGGCCGCGGCGCCGGGCGCCTCGTCGATTCGGACATTGATCATGAAGCTGGCCCTGGATACCGGACCAGGCACCACCGTGGATTTGGCGACCTTGGCGGCGGCAGCCGGCTGGCACCGCCCCCGGCTACGTCGAACGTTCGGCGGACCCCACCGCCTGGTGGATCTGATCTGGGCTGAGGCGAGCCGGCTCGGTCTGGTGGCTCTGGACGCTGTGTCGAGCTACGCCATCGTGATCGACGCCGACGAGCCGATACCCCAACATCTGGTCGATCTGCTCCCGCAGCCGATCGAGGAGATCATCGTTCAGGCCGACCTGACCGCGGTGGCCCCCGGGCCACTGACCCATCAGGTCGCGCAGGACCTTCGGCTATTGGCGCAACAAGAGTCGCGAGGAGCAGGAGGGGTCTTCCGGTTCAGCGACGATTCTTTGCGCGGCGCGTACGACGCGGGGTGGAGCTCGGCCCAGATTTTCGAGTGGTTGAGCCGCCATTCGACCACCGGCATCCCACAGCCGCTCGCCTACCTGGTCGATGACGTTGCCCGCCGCCACGGCAGTGTCCGGATCGGTACGGCCACCTCGTACGTTCGGCTGGACGATCCGGCCGATGCGGCCCCTGTTCTTCAACACCCCTCGGCAAGGGGCTACGGTCTTCGGGAATTGGCGCCCGGCGTACTCGCGGCCGCCGCCGAACCAGAGGAGTTGCTCCAGCTGCTTCAGGAATTGGGCCATCGTCCGACGGTGGAGGACAACAGCGGCCGGGCTCGCAAGGTGCCGACCGAGCTGCGGGCGCGGACGCCGATCATTCGGTCAGCCTCCCGGCCCCGGTCAGCGGCAGCTGCCGCAACGAAGATTGTCGCCGGAGACGCAGCCGGCGCAGCGGCCGACGAACTCGCGCAGGCCACCCGTGAGGCGCGCCCTGTGCACGTCGCGTACGTATCGTCCGACGGCAGTCCGGCCGAACGTGTGTTGAAGCCACTGGACCTGGCGGCGGGTTCGGTACGCGGCCTCGACCGGCAGAGCGCACAGGTGGTCAGCATTCCGCTCTCCCGCATTTCGGCGGTGCGGCCGATGTAGGCATCGGGGATACCGTCTCTGACAACTAGACTGAGGCCCGTGCGCCCCGTGACGATTCGACGATTTCTGGTCGTCGGGGTGTGCGCGGTGGGTGTGGCATCCCTTTATCTGGCACCGAGTGTGGCGCGGTCGCCCGATCAGGCGGGTTCTGGAGTTTCGGACGACCGGCCAATCTCTCGTCCGCCGACCACGGCCAAGCCGGTGGCGGTTCAGTCCGCCGGCCAAGCGATACCCTACGCACGAGCGGAAACATCACTGGCTACGGAGCCGGCCGACAGCACTGATGAGCCGACCAGCAGTTCACAGACGGAGTCGAAGCCAAAACCTCAGCCCCAGCCTCAGCCCAGTCGCTCGGGCGCTACGGCGTTCGACCCCAAGGAGAAGGACCGGGACGATACACCGCCAGATCCGGTTGGTGGGATCCGGTTCGGACGGGTGACGCCAACTGAGCTGACCGTGCGCTGGGCACCGGCAAACGACGATACCGGAGTCGTCGGCTACCGCCTTTGGCTCGACGGCTTCGTGGTGGCAACCACAGCGGAGACCGAGGTGACGGTGAAATGGTTCAACGACGACATGGGCCAGCACGTCATCCAACTAAAGGCGCTGGATGCAGCCGGTAACCTAAGCGAGGCGGCGCAGAGCGTGCTGGTGGCGAGACCGACGCCCGAACCGGCGCCGGAACCCACGCCGGAACCCACCGGGGAGCCGACCGACTCCGAGTCGGAGCCGCCCACCGATACTGGCAAGGGCAAGCCGGGAGGCAAGCCCAGTGAGCCGACCCACAAGTCGAGCCCCTCGAAGGGGGATGGTTGATGGGCAGCGCCCAGCCCGCACCCGGGCCACTCGTCGTCCAGTCCGACCGCACGCTGCTACTCGAGGTTGATCATCCAGACGCCGATGCGTGCCGGATGGCCATCGCGCCATTCGCCGAGCTCGAGCGCTCCCCGGAGCACATTCACACCTACCGACTGAGTTCGCTCGGCCTGTGGAACGCGCGGGCCGCCGGACACGACGCCGAGCAGGTAGTGGATGCCCTGTTGCGCTTCAGCCGCTACCCCGTGCCCAGCTCGCTGCTCGTCGAGGTGGCGGACACCATGGACCGCTACGGCCGGCTGCGGATCGAGAAGCACCCCACCGCTGGCTTGATTTTGGCCAGCAGCGACCGGCCGGTGCTCACCGAAGTTCTGCGCAGCGTAAAGGTCAAAGGGCTGGTCGGAGCCCAACTCGATCCGGACACCGTGGCCGTTCATCCGTCAGAGCGGGGCCATCTGAAGCAGGTTCTGCTCAAGCTGGGCTGGCCGGCAGAAGACCTTGCCGGCTACGTCGACGGTGAGGCCCACCCAATCGACCTGGACGAGTCGGGCTGGTCCGTGCGCGCGTACCAGAATCAAGCGGCGGACTCGTTCTGGCACGGTGGATCCGGGGTGGTGGTGCTTCCCTGCGGAGCGGGCAAGACGATTGTCGGCGCCGCCGCGATGGCCCGCGCCAAGTGCACCACGCTGATCTTGGTCACCAACACAGTCGCTGCCCGGCAGTGGCGGGACGAGCTGATCAAGCGGACAATGCTGACCGCCGACGAGATCGGGGAATACTCAGGCGCAAAGAAGGAGATCCGTCCGGTCACCATTGCCACCTACCAGGTGATCACCACGAAGCGCGGCGGGGTCCACCCGCACCTCGACCTCTTCGACGCGCGTGACTGGGGCTTGATCATCTACGACGAGGTGCACCTGCTGCCGGCCCCGGTGTTCCGGATGACTGCGGACCTCCAGGCTCGCCGAAGGTTGGGCCTGACCGCCACCCTGGTTCGGGAGGATGGCCGCGAGGGGGACGTCTTCTCCCTGATCGGTCCGAAGCGCTTCGATTCGCCGTGGAAGGACATCGAAGCCCAGGGCTACATCGCGCCGGCGGATTGCGTGGAGGTGCGGGTCACGCTGACCGAGGCCGAGCGGATGACATACGCCGTGGCGGAGCCTGACGTCAAGTATCGGCTGGCGGCCAGCGCCGAATCGAAGACCGACGTTGTCGTGGAGTTGGTGGGCAAGCATCGCGGCCAGCCAACTCTGGTGATAGGCCAGTACGTTGATCAGCTCGAGGAGCTGGCGGTCAGGCTGGACGCGCCGTTGATCACCGGCGATACGACCGTACGGCAGCGCGAGAAGCTGTACGAAGCCTTCCGGCGGGGAGAGGTGGAACTGCTGGTGGTGAGCAAAGTCGCCAACTTCTCAGTCGACCTGCCGACCGCACAGGTGGCTATCCAGGTATCGGGGGCCTTTGGCTCCCGACAGGAGGAGGCGCAACGCCTGGGGCGCCTGCTCCGGCCCAAGTCGGAGGGCACGACGGCACGGTTCTACGCGGTCGTCGCCAGGGACACCGTCGACACTGACTTCGCTGCCCACCGCCAGCGCTTCCTCGCCGAGCAGGGCTACGCCTACCGCATTCTCGACGCCGAGGACGCCCTCTCCGCCGAGTGATCGCTGAGTGCCGCCAGCATCATCGTGGTTAATACTCCACCGACTACGGTGGAACATTGATCACGATCTTTGGCCCGGTCAGTGGACGTCGAGAACGGTCGACTCCTCCTGGGTACCAAGGACGATCGGCCAGGACTCGGGTTCACCCGCCAATGACCACAGCTCGACCAGTTCCTGGGGCCAGATCCACTCGCCCGTGTGCCGCAGATCGTCGTGCGACCACCAGCGGTACTGCTTGATTGTGATCCGCTCGTCCTCGGTGTGCGCGGAGATGTCGACGTCGAACGGGGACACCATCGCGAGGTAGAAGGACTCGTCCTGTTCGAGCACTTGATCGGAGTAGCCGTGTACCACGTGTCGGACCGCAATCGGCCCAAGCAGATCTTGCTCCGTCAGAACGCAGCCCGTCTCTTCCGCCACTTCTCGAATTCCCGCCTGAAGCTCACTCTCACCATCGTTGACACCGCCGCCTGGTGTCACCCACCAACGGGCGTCGGGCACACCCGGATCGCTGTCCTCGAACAGCAATGTCCGATCGCCGTCAACGAGGATCACCCGCACAGTCGACCGGCTCTTGCGCGGACGATCGGCCGGGTTCGCGACCGGGACATAGCTGCGTTCTCGCTGGGACGACGACACAGCTCACACCCTACGATTACCTCGGACGGAAAAGAGGGCGCTCGTGGAAACACCCGACTGGGATAATCCGCTCGAAGCAGCCTCGCGCGCCGCGATGGATTTCCTCCACGGCCTGCCGGCCCGTCCGGCAGGCGCCAGCGTCCACCGTTCGGATCTGCTGACCAGCCTGGGCGGCGAGCTGCCGGAGGAAGGAATCGATGCCGCAGAGGTGATCGAGACCTTGGTCCGAGCTGCCGAACCGGGACTCGTGGCAACCCAGAGCGGCCGCTTCTTCGGCTTCGTCATCGGCGGCTCCACGCCAGCGGGCATCGCGGCGGACTGGCTCGCCTCGGCCTGGGACCAGAACGCCGGCCTCTCCCTGCTCGCGCCTTCCGCAGCCGTCATCGAGGAGGTCGCCGGTCAGTGGCTCATCGAGTTGCTCGGCCTTCCTGATAACGCCTCCGTCGGCTTTGTGACCGGCGCCATGATGGCCAACTTCACCGCTCTCGCGGCCGCCCGCCACGCCGTCCTCGCCCATGCCGGCTGGAATGTCGAGACGGCGGGCTTGGCGCGGGCGCCACACATCCGGGTGCTGGCCGGCCAAGACCACCACGACACCATCGACCGGGCAATCCGCTTCCTCGGTCTCGGTACGGACTGCCTGGTCACCGTCGAGTCCGACGACACCGGCCGGATGCTGGTCCACGATCTTGAACGAGAGCTGGCCGAGCGGGAGGGACCGACGATCGTCTGCGCACAAGCCGGCTGCGTCAACGGTGGCAGCATCGACCCGCTCGCCAAGATCATCGACGTCGCCCACCGCCACTCCGCCTGGGTGCACGTGGACGGCGCGTTTGGCTTATGGGCGGCTGCAGCCCCTGCTCTAAGACCCCTGCTTGCCGGCGTCGAGCGCGCCGACTCCTGGGCAACCGATGCGCATAAGTGGCTCAACGTCCCGTATGACTCCGGGCTTGTCTTCTGCGCGCAGCCTGAACAACATCGAGCCTCGATGCAGGTTCGGGCCGCCTATCTCAGCCATTCCGAGCCTTCGGTTCGCGATCCGATGGACTACAACCCCGAGTTCTCCCGCCGGGCACGCGGCATCCCCGTCTATGCGACGCTTCGGGCGCTGGGCCGGCGTGGCGTCAGCGATCTGGTCGAACGGTGCTGCACCCTAGCGGAGCGTTTTGCGGAGCAGCTCAGCGCAGCGGACGGCGCGGAGCTGCTCTTGCCGGTGTCGCTGAATCAGGTCGTGGTCCGCTTTCTCGCTGCCGACGGTGATCATGATGCGCATACCCGCTCGGTTCTCGCCGCCGTGCAAAACGAGGGGGTCTGCTGGCCCAGCTCTACCACCTGGCGCGGGCAGGCCGCCATCCGCATCTCGGTGTCCAACGCGACCACCGACTCCGATGATGTCGATGCCTCGGTCGCCTCCCTGCTTCGCTGGCATCGCCAACTAAATTCGTAGACGGCCGCTTCAGCCAGCGGGTAACGTGGCCCCTCGCCCCTCATAAAAGCCGAGCAGATCGGAGGCCACTGCATGTCCGCTTCCGAGAGTGGATCAGTGCTCGCCGCAGAACGGGCTCATCTGGCGCAGTCCCGCACCGCGCTGCGCTTGATGCGCGAGCACACCGCCGGTCTGACTGCCTTCGGTGGTGATCATGTGTCCACCGAGCACCTCAAGCAAGCGCTGTACCGGCGGATGAAGGCCCTCGAGGATTCCCCCGACGTACCGTTGTTCTTCGGCCGGCTGGACTACGACGCGGCCCTTGGCGCCGAGCTGAGCGAGACGCTCTATATCGGGCGTCGCCATGTCGTCGGCGAGGCGGGCGGCGAACCGCTGGTGATCGACTGGCGCGCGGCGATGTCCCGGCCGTTCTATCAAGCCCGCCCCGGCGACCCGATGGGTGTCTCGCTTCGTCGTCGGTTCGGCTTCGCT
>DATFOP010000415.1:0-12479 GCA_035265505.1 Propionibacteriaceae bacterium
GAGCGACAAGACATCAGATACGACCTGCTCGGTGAGGACGTGCAAATCTTCGACTCCCGGGTCGACCTCGTGCCGGCCACCTTCGCGAAGGGACTCGAATTCGATCATGTGGTGCTGCTCGAGCCGGCCGATATCGTTGCCGGTGAGCCGGACGAAGTCACTGGTCTCCGCCGGCTCTACGTCTGCCTGACCCGCGCAGTCACCTCCCTGGTGATCGTGCACGCTGAACCGCTACCCGGCGCCCTGGCCGCTTAGCAGGATGTGCACCAGGGCCAGCGTCCAAGGAGCGTCAGCTGCCGCGCAGGACCTCGTGCACGAACTGCACCGCAATCGATCCCTCCCCGACTGCGGAAGCGATTCGCTTGACCGATCTAGATCGGACGTCGCCGACTGCGAAGACACCCGGCAGGCTGGTCTCCAGCAAGAACGGGTCGCGTTCGAGTGACCAACGGTCAGGCCGCAACGGCGGCCCCGTCATCAGGAATCCCAGTTCGTCACGGACCACGTCACCCTCCAGCCAGTCCGTTCGAGGCTTGGCGCCGACGAAGACGAACATGCCCGCCGCCGGCAACTCCTCGGTACCGTCCGGACTCGTGATCCGTACGGCCTCCAGGTGCGCGTCCCCAAGCGCCGCATTGAGTGCGGTCCCGGTGCGTACGGAGATGTTGCCGGTCGCCTCGATCCGATCGACCAGGTAGCGAGACATCCGCGAGGCCAGCGAATCGCCGCGGACGAGCATGATGACCTCGCTGGCGAATCGCGCGAGGTAGAGCGCGGCCTGACCGGCGGAATTGGCCCCACCGATGACGATCACCCGCTGCCCGGTGATGGCCGCGGTTTCTGTGGACACGCCGCCGTAGTAGATACCGGCGCCGGTCAGCCGCTCCACTCCGTCGCCTTCAAGCCGCGCGTACTGCACACCCATGGCCAGGATCACCGCAGCACAGTGCAATGCGGTGCCGTCGTCGAGCGTCACCACGCGGTAGGGATCTTGGCGATGGATCCTCACCGCAAATCGGGGCGACAGTACTGAGCCCCCGAAGCGGCGCATCTGGGTGAACGCCCGGCGGGTCAGTTCGGCGCCCGACACGCCGCTCGGGAAGCCGAGGTAGTTCTCGATCCGGGAGCTCAGCCCTGCCTGTCCTCCTGGAGCCTCGGCTTCTACGACGACGGTGCTCAGCCCCTCCGATCCCGCGTAGACGGCCGCGGCCAGCCCGGCCGGCCCAGCGCCCACGATGACCAGGTCGAAGAAGTCAACCTGCGGATGAGCCGCGAGGCCGAGCGCCTCAGCCACCTCGGTGGGTGACGGGTCAGCCAGTGTCCGGCCGTCCTCGAGGACCATCAGCGGTAGCCGGGCACCGTCGGGAGCCGCCGCCATCAGTGCAGCTGCCGCATCATGATCATCTACGTCGACCCACCGGAAGGGCAGCTGGTTTCGGGCCAGGTAATCCCGCAGGCGATGGGACGCCGCCGACCAACGATCGCCCACCAGGCGGAGACCCGTTTCAGGCGCAGGCCTGGTCGCTTGCCATTCCTCCAGCAGGTCGTCCAACACAGGAAACAGCCGCTCCTCCGGCGGATCCCACGGCTTCGTCACGTAGTAGTCGAGGTTGACCTCGTTGATCGCGCTGATCGCGGCATCCGTGTCCGCGTATGCGGTAAGCAGCACAGATTTGAGCGTCGGATAGACCTCCTTGGCGGCGGCCAGGAAGGTGGTGCCGAGCATGGCGGGCATCCGTTGATCGGCGACTACGAGCCCGAGATCGTCGTCGCGCAGTCGAAGCCGCCGGACGATCTCGAGGGCCTCGTCACCCGACGAGGCACCGATGATGCGGTAACGGCCCCCGTACGCCGAACGTAGGTCCGTCAGTATCGCGTCGAGCACCGGCCGATCATCGTCGACGCTGAGGATCACCGGCAACCGCCGTCGGACGGGTTCAGTCCGCATCGTGCCGGCGGACGGCGTCTCAGCCAAGTGCGGGCGGCTCGTTGACCGGAAGTCGAACCACGAACCGAGTGTCGCCCGGGTGAGAGATGACGCGAAGGTCGCCGCCATGTCGCTGAGTGACCACCCGGTAGCAGATGTCCAGGCCAAGCCCGGTCCCTTGGCCCACCGGTTTGGTCGTGAAGAACGGCTCGAAGATCTTGGACTGGAGATTCTCAGGAATGCCGATTCCAGTGTCGCCGATCTCTACCACCACGTGATCGTCGTCGCGTCCGGTGCGGACGGTCAGCGTGCCGCCCTCCGGCATTGCCTGAATAGCGTTATCGATCAAGTTGGTCCACACCTGATTGAGCTCCGCCGGATGCGCGGGAATCATCGGCAGGTCGGCAGCGAAGTCCTTGGTCAACGTGATCTTGCCCGACTCCTTGATCTTGTAGTTCAGCATGGTGAGGGTGCTCATGAGCCCGTCGTGCACGTCGATCTCCTGATGGGCGGCGCGATCGAGCTGCGAGTACTGTTTGGCCGCTCCGACCAGATGGGAGATGCGCTCGGTGGAGGCCTCGATCTCCATCATGAGCTGTTCAGTCTCGAGCGCATATGTCACCCAGTGGATCCCATCGGACAGCAACTCCGGCGGAAGGGTGTCAGCGATCTCATCCAGCCACGCCTCGTCGACACCGGCCGCCACCAGCGTGGCGGCAAGATCCCAACCGTCGCCCACACCATGATCATCGAGCCAGTCGCCGATGACATCCTCGGCGTCCGCGACCTGCATCGGTGACAGTTTCTCGGCCTTGGCCATCTTCTCGACGGCAACCTCCTGCAGTTCGGTCAGCACGGTCAGCGCCTGGGGGTCGACCTTGGCCGTCGCCAGGTGAGCTAGCTTGCGCCGCATCTTGCTGACCCGCTCGCGTAGGGCCGCGGTGGCCCGTACAGCGGCGGCGGCCGGGTTGTTGAGTTCATGGGTGAGGCCGGCCGAGAGCCGGCCCAAGGACAACAGCCTTTCGCGAGCACCGATGATGGACTGGCTGTTCCGGTACCCGAGCATCATGCCTTCGAGCAGGTGCATCGCCATCGGGAACCAGACGCGAATTTTCTCCCCGAAGTTTGCAGCGTCGATAACCCAGAATTCACACTCAGTGATGGCCCGCACCGAGTTCGGATAGCGAGTGCTGTCCGTGGTACGGACGAACGCCTGGGTGGCGCCGCTGTAGACGCCACGCTGGTTCGTCCGTACGGTCTCGACTTCGGTGTCCTCCACCCGCCGCAACATGGACAAGGTGCCGGAGAGGAGGACGAAGAAGCACGTCGCGTCCTCACCTTCCTCGTAGACGCTGGTACCCGCGGACCGCACCTCCACCCGGCCGCGCTCACTCAGCCAGTCGAGCTGATCCTCCTCTAGGGCCTCGAAGAGGAACAGCGTCCTCAGTTCGGCGGGACTCAGCCGGGGGGGTTCGGCCATGATCGACTCCTACTGTTCAGCCAGGTAGCGATGGACCAGGGTGACGGCGAGCGCGCCCTCCCCGACGGCGGATGCAACGCGCTTGACCGATTCGGCCCGGACGTCGCCAGCGGCGAACACGCCGGGGATGCTCGACTCCAGCAAGTACGGATCGCGGTCGAGGTCCCAGCCCCGCGGCCGTTTGCCGTCCACGACCAGATCCGGACCGGTGACCACGAAGCCGGCCCGGTCTCGCACCAGTGCCGGGGGGAGCCAGGCGGTCAGCGGTGCGGCGCCGATGAAGACGAACAGGTGGCCTGCCTCGACGACCTCCTGGCTGCCGTCGGAGCGGTTCACGAGGGTGACGCACTCAAGATGATCTTGGCCCGCACACGTCAGCACTGAGGTGTTGAGCCGCACGTCGATGTTCTCGATGGCCCGGATCTGGTCGATCAAGTACGTCGACATCGACCGTTCGAGCGAGTCACCGCGGACGATGATGGAGACTTTGGCCGCATGCCGGGCGAAGAATGTGGCGGCTTGCCCCGCCGAGTTGGCGCCGCCGACGATGAGCACGTGCTCGCCGGTACAAGCCTGCGCCTGGATGGCGGCGGAGCCGTAGTAGACGCCTCGACCGACCAGGTCGGCTGCGCCGTCGGCTTCCAGCTGCCGGTAGCTCACCCCGCTAGCCAAGACGACGGAGTGCGCGAGCACCGACGAGCCGTCCTCGAAGCTGACCTGCCGCGCTGAACCCCGGGGCGCGAGACTGGTCACCGTACGTGCGGTGAGCAGCTCCGCGCCAAAGCGCAGAGCCTGCCGTCGGGCGCGCTCGGTGAGCTGGCCACCGGAGACGCCGTCGGGGAAGCCGAGGTAATTCTCGATCCGCGAGCTCTGACCGGCTTGGCCACCCGGCGCGGCTCGCTCAACGATCACGGCCTTGAGTCCCTCGGACGCGGCATAGACGGCGGCGCCCAGACCGGCAGGTCCGCCGCCGACGATCACGACGTCGTAGAAGTCGATGGCGGGTTGAGTGCTGAGTCCGACGGCGGCAGCCAGGCCGGCGAGGCTGGGTTGGACGAGCGCGCGGCCGTCCGCGGTGATCACGATGGGTGCTTGACCTGCGTCGGCTCCGGCAGCGGCCAGCAGCCGTCGTCCGTCGGGGTCGGCGATGTTATGCCACCGGTAGGGCACCAGGTTGCGAGCGAGGAAGTCCCGTACCTCATAGGAGGCGGGCGACCAGGGGTGCCCCAGAATCTTGATCTTTTTGTCAGATTGCTGAGCAGTGTCCTGCCAGGCGGCGATCAGCTCGTCGACGACTGGATAGAGCTTCTCCTCGGGCGGCTCCCACGGCTTGAGTAGGTAATGATCGACATCGACCACGTTGATCGCCGAGATCGCCGCGTTCGTGTCAGCGTAGGCGGTAAACAGCGCGCGACGCGCCCGGGGCACCAGGTCCATCGCGGCCTCGAGGAAGTCGATGCCGTTCATCCGCGGCATCCGATAGTCGGCCAGGATGGCAGCGATCTGCTCACCGCGCAGAACCACTTCTCGGATGAGGTCCAGCCCATCGGAACCATTGTCGGCGCGCAAGATGCGGTAATCGGCCCCGTAGCGCCGCCGAAGGTCCCGCGCCACCGCCCGAGAGACGCTGGGGTCATCGTCCACGGTCAGCAGGATTGGACGGCTCTCCCGCTCGGACACCGTCTCGGTCATGTGCCTACCTCATCGACAAAGCACCAGCGCCAGTGCTCGCCAGCCTCGGCGGACGTCACCACTGGATGGCCTGCCGTTCGGGCGTGAGTGCTGGCGTGCCTCGCCGGGGAGGAATCACAACAGCCGACGTGCTGGCACACCAGGCACCGCCGCAAGTGCACCCATTGACCACCGATGGCGGCGCAGTCGGAACAAATGGGTTCGAAGTCGTCCGGCACCGGCGTGAGAGGCGTCGACTCCAGGTGTACACAGCTACCCACGTCCAGTTCCTTTCCGTCGGCACCATCTTGCCCCGTGGCATCAAGGTGCCAGCCGCGAGATCTTGCGACGACGCAGCCCAGCCGCCTGGAGCAACCGGACGATCTCCCGTGAGCTGACCGGGCGGGCGCCGGCGTGCAGCGCCGCCTCGTATCGCTCGGCGATGACGTCGTAGTGATCGTTGTCGAACGCCCCCCGCGACAGGCCGAGAGTCGCGGCGAACGCGTGGAGTTCCTCGTACGATCGGTCGCTGATCAGATGCGACCACAACCGCCCGTGGCCGGGCCAGGTGGGCGGGTCGATGTACACCGTCACGCCGTCGCGCGCCCCACCGCGTCGTCGATCAAGGACCGCCAGGTACGGACCAGGTCGGCGTCTACGTAGGCCTTCCAGGACCCTCGAGGACGAGCTGTCGAGGCGAGGTGGAAGGCGCGAATCCCAGCTCGCGCGAGCCACGGAACGTGTTCGGGCGTCAGTCCCCCGCCGGCCATCATGACCGAGCGCGCGAATCGATCTGCCGCAGCCCTCTGGACAAGATCATCGAGACCGTCGGTGACTCCGCGCGCGGAGCCGGCGGTGAGCACGGAATCAACGCCCGGCAACCGGCGAAGAGTACGCCAGGCTCGGTCGCTGGAGATGCAGGCGTCGACCGCACGAGAGAAGGTCCAGCCGAAGTCGCAGTCGGCGAGCAGCTCCAAGATCACGGGCTCGTCGATTTCGGTATGCCCGTTGAGGAAGCCGAGCACCACTCCCCCGGCGCCGGCGGCGCGATAGCTGTCGATCAACCCCCGCAGTCGACCAGCCTCACCTCCATCGGTGCTGAACCCCTCGCGCAGCCGGACCACCGGCCGGAGCGGAAGCGTGGTGACCCGCCGGATCGCGGCCACCAGCGCCGGCTCGGGTGACAACCCGCCGAAGTCGAGGCTGCCGACGACCTGCAGCCGGGTGGCCCCGCCGGCTTCGGCCCGTTGAGCATCCGCCGGGTGGCGGACAACGATCTCGAGTAGGCCGCTCAACCGGGAGCTCCGTCACCCGAACTTGCGTCCGCTGCGACTGCTTCCGCATCGTGCAGCACTCGGCTGATATTGCCAGAAGTCAGCCGGCCAAGATCATCGTCCGACCAGCCACGCTCGCGCAGCAGCTCGAGCAGCATCGGATAGCACGACACGTCCTCGAGGCCCTCCGGCACGGCCGGTACCCCGTCGAAGTCGCTGCCCAGACCGACGTGGTCCACACCAGCCGTGTCACGCACGTGTTCGATGTGGAACACCACATCGGTGATGGTGGCCTTGGGTTGTGCACCGGGATAGCTGTCGTAGAAGGCATGCCAGGCCTCGAGATCTCGCCGATCGATACCCGCCTGCACTGCGGCCACCTCCACCTGTGCCGCCCACTCCCGTACTTGCGGGTTCAGGAAGTACGGCACGAAGGGGACCATGCAGATACCACCGTTGCCGGGTAGCTGGCCGAGCACGTCATCCGGCACGTTGCGGGGGTGGTCGCAGACGGCTCTGGCCGCGGAGTGAGAGAAGATCACCGGCGCCGCGGCCACATCCATCGCCTGTTGCATGGTGTCGGGACTGACATGGGAGAGGTCGACCAGCATGCCAAGGCCGTTCATCTCCGCCACGACCTCACGGCCGAAGGCGGTGAGACCGCCAGCGGCCGGGGTGTCGGTGGCCGAGTCGGCCCAGGCGGTGTTCTCGTTGTGGGTGAGGGTCAGGTAGCGCACTCCCAGCCGGTAGAACGTACGCAGCACGGCCAGCGAGTCGTGGATGCAATGGCCGCCCTCGGCCCCAAGAAGGCTGCCCACCCGAGTCCCGTTCTCCAGCGTCTCGTCGAGACCGTCCGCACTGGTGACCAAGATCAATTGATCGGCGTACCGGGAGATCATGGTGTAGACGGCATCGATCTGCTCCAAGGTCGCCTGCACGGCTGCCGGCCCGGCAAAGCTGCAGGGCACATAGACGGACCAGAACTGAGCGCCCACCCCACCCGCACGCAGCCGGGGCAGATCGGTGTGCAAGTGCGGCTGCGGTTGCGCGATATCGACCCGGTCGAAGTCGTAGCCGACGCGGCGCATGGCCCACGGAAGATCGTTGTGACCGTCGACCACCAGCTGCCTCGTCACGGCGCCATCTTCCCACTGGCAGCGGCCTAAACTTGCGACATGGTGGCCGGGTCATACCATCCACCGGCACGGCGGTCGCTGGCCGCCCTCTCTGCGCTGATGGTGGTTCTTGCCGGTTGTACCTACACCGAGCAGGAGCCTGGCTTGTTCCGCCAGACCGACCCCCAGACCTCGGAGACGACCGAGCCGGACCGGCTTCCGCCGCGCAAGACCAACCCTGCCCTTCCGGTCGCTGGCGAAGCGATCTGGACGACCGCAGAGGGCTTGCGGGTCACGGTCCGTTTCGCAGTTCACGCGATCCGGCGTATCGAGGGCGCTACCGTCCTTGATTGGTCGGTCACACCGTTGAGCGCACCAAAGCTGCAGGCCGGTGAGCGGCTGCCCGGTCGGGTCGATCTCGGCCTGACGAGCCAGGGAGCCGGCGACGGCAACATCGTTCTCTCCGACGCGGCCGGACACGTCTATCGGCAGTTGACTCACGTGTCTCGGGCCGAGTTCAACCGGTGCTTGTGTTCACCGATCTGGGCCACTCAGCTTGGGCTGCGCCTGGGGGAAACCCGCATGCTGCAGCTCGCCTTTCCAGAGCTGCCGCCGGACGTGGCATTCCTCGACGTCAGCTTGGCCAATGTGCCGACCTTCTGGCACGTCCCGGTCAGCCCGTTCGGCCAGGCCCCGCTCGCCACCCGCGCGACCAACCTTGGGCGGCCGGCGCAACGGGTCAAACCGGTCGCCAAGCCTCAACCCTTCTCCTTTCCCTGGCGGCAAGGTCGACTGCAGAACATCGAGATCCGACAGATTGTCGCGAGTCCGACGTCCACGTCACTCGAGTGGACCATCAACTCCTATACGGACCAGCCGAGCGTCAGCCTGATCGCGTACGGCCCCCCGGTGGCGGCCAGCCCACCGGTAGGCGTTCTGGTGACCAGCCACGAATCGGCCAGCGGACCCCAAATTCGGGCGAGCAACGGGCCACGGGGACCATTGCTGAAGGCTCGATGGATGACTGCTCGGGTCCAGGGCAGGGACTTCTATGAATGCCTGTGTACACCGATAGGTATCTGGGCGGCATCGCTGCGGCAGTTCGGCGGTGCTGCCACCGTGACGACTACCTTCGGGCCGCTTCCGGCGAACACCACCAAGGCTGATGTCGTCCTGCCTGGTGTGGCAACCCTGCGTGATCTTGCGGTAGTGAGGGCTCCAGACGCGGCGGCGCGGATGGGAGATTCGGTTAAGGTCTCGACGAGGTTTTGGACCTATGACGTGAATGCACCGCCGAACGGCTGGAGCACGTGGGACTGGCCCACCCCCACACCTGATCCGGTTCAACTGGGTTCTTACAACACCTTCGTCGAGGACATCGTCCCGCTGCCCGGTCTCTAGGGCTCGCCAAGGCCATCCGCTGCCGTTCCAGGGCAAAGTGAGAGGGGCGGCCCGTACGGACCGCCCCTTCTCTATGTCTTGCGTGGACTCAGAAGTCCATGCCGCCCATGCCGGGATCGCCCCCGGCCGGAGCGGCGGGAGTCTTCTCGGGCTTGTCGGCGATGACGGCCTCGGTGGTCAAGAACAGCGCCGCGATGGAGGCGGCGTTCTGCAATGCCGAGCGGGTCACCTTGGTCGGATCCGGCACGCCGGCCGCGAGCAGATCCTCGTATACTCCGGTGGTCGCGTTCAAGCCGTGACCGATGGGCAGCGTCTTGACCTTCTCGACCACGACCCCACCCTCGAGACCGGAGTTGATGGCGATCTGCTTCAGCGGGGCCTCGACCGCCTGCTTGACGATCTGAGCACCCACCGCCTCGTCGCCCTCGAGCTTGAGGTTCTCGAACGCCTTGGCTGCAGCCTGAACCAACGCGACGCCGCCACCCGGGACGATTCCCTCCTCGACCGCCGCCTTGGCGTTGCGGACGGCGTCCTCAATCCGGTGCTTCCGCTCCTTGAGCTCGACCTCGGTGGCCGCGCCGACCTTGATCACCGCCACGCCGCCGGCCAGCTTGGCCAGCCGCTCCTGAAGCTTCTCACGGTCGTAGTCGGAGTCGGAGTTCTCAATCTCGGTCCGAATCTGCTTGACCCGGCCTGCGATCTGATCTGAGCTGCCGGCACCCTCGATGATCGTGGTCTCGTCCTTGGTCACGACGACCTGGCGAGCCTGGCCCAGCAGCTCCACGCCGACGCTGTCGAGCTTGAGGCCGACCTCTTCGGAGATGACCTGGCCGCCGGTCAGGATGGCGATGTCGGTCAGCATGGCCTTGCGGCGGTCACCGAAGCCGGGGGCCTTGACGGCGACCGACTTGAAGGTGCCACGGATCTTGTTGACGATCAATGCAGCCAGGGCCTCGCTGTCCACGTCCTCGGCGATGACCACGAGCGGCTTACCGGCCTGGATGACCTTCTCCAGGATTGGCAGCAGGTCCTTCAGGTTGGAGACCTTCGAGTTGACGATCAGCACATACGGATCGTCGAGAACGGTCTCCATCCGCTCGGTGTCAGTGACGAAGTAGGGCGAGATGTAGCCCTTGTCGAACCGCATGCCTTCGGTGAGTTCGAGCTCCAGGCCGAAGGTGTTGGACTCGTCGACGGTGATGACACCTTCCTTGCCGACTTTGTCCATTGCCTCGGCGATGATCTCACCGACAGACTCGTCGCCGGCGGAAATCGAAGCGGTGGCCGCGATCTGCTCCTTGGTCTCCACGTCCTTGGCAGCGTTGGCGAGCTCCTCCACGACGGCGTCGACGGCCTTCTCGATGCCACGCTTGAGGCTCATCGGGTTGGCACCCGCGGTCACGTTACGGAGGCCCTCACGGACCATGGCCTGGGCCAGCACGGTGGCCGTCGTGGTGCCGTCACCGGCGACGTCGTCGGTCTTCTTGGCCACCTCCTTGACGAGCTCGGCGCCAATCTTCTCGTACGGATCCTCGAGCTCGATTTCCTTCGCGATGCTCACGCCATCATTGGTGATGGTCGGGGCACCCCATTTCTTCTCCAGCACGACGTTGCGGCCCTTCGGGCCCAGGGTGACCCTGACCGCGTCTGCGAGGATGTTCATCCCCCGCTCGAGGCCACGCCGCGCCTCGGTGTTGAACTGAATGAGTTTGGGCATTTTCTCTGCGAGTCCTCTCGCGTGCAGGCGGTTTCAACCGCCATTGAGCAAGTGAGTACGTACTCCCCCAGCGATGCCCGCGACGGACGTCCTTCGACAGGCTCAGGACTCACCGCGTGAGGAGGGTGGCACTCTCGGGTCGAGAGTGCTAACTCATGTTTAGCACTCTCCCTATGGGAGTGCAAACACCTCGTCTAGCCGGGGCCTTTTGCGCCTTCACCAGCCGCGAGACGACTCGCTGGGAATGCGTGACTTCGGCGAATGGTTGCCGAGTTCGTGGCCTCTCAGACCCCGCATAAGATAGCTGACCGCGCGGACGTCGGGCTGCGGTCCGAACGAGGGCCGATTCTGCTGGCGGTGATGCTGAGTGTCGGGCTGGTCGCCATCGACTCGACCATTCTCGCCACCGCGGTCCCATCGATCGTCAACGATCTTGGGGGCTTCACCCAGTTCCCCTGGCTGTTTTCGATCTACCTGCTCGCCCAGGCGGTCTCCGTCCCGATCTTTGCCAAGTTCAGCGACGTGGTGGGTCGGAAACCGATCATGCTTATCGGCGTCGGTCTCTTCGTCGCCGGCTCGATCCTCTGCGGCCTGGCCTGGAGCATGCCCGCGCTGATCGCGTTCCGTGCCCTGCAAGGCCTCGGGGCCGGCTCCATTCAGCCGACCGCCATGACGATCATCGGTGACATCTACTCGGTGGCCGAACGGGCCAGGGTTCAGGGATACGTGGCCAGTGTCTGGGCCATGTCGGCCGTGGTCGGCCCGACGCTCGGCGGCTTGTTCGTCGACTTCCTCGACTGGCGCTGGATCTTCTTCGTCAACGTGCCGCTCGGAGCAATTGCCGCCTGGGCGCTGATCCGCCGGTTTCACGAGCAGGTCGAGCACCGGTCGCACCGGATTGACTTCGCCGGCGCCGTCTTGTTGGCCATCGGTACCTCGCTGGTGATCTTGGGGCTGCTCGAAGGCGGTGTGCTCTGGCGCTGGGCCTCAGCGCCGAGTATCGCGATTCTCGCGACCGGCGGTGCCATGCTGATCATCTTTGTCCTGGTCGAGCGACGTGCTGCGGAGCCGATTCTGCCCGGCTGGGTGTTCCGCAGCCGCTTGCTCAATACGACCAACGTGGCGGCGGTCGTGATAGGCGTCATGCTGATCGGACTGACCTCCTATGTGCCGCTGTTCGCGCAGGGCGTGCTCGGCACCAACGCGCTCGTCGCCGGCTTTGCCCTCGCTGCGTTGACCCTGGGCTGGCCACTCGCGGCGTCGCTGGCCGGACGGATCTATCTGCGCATCGGCTTCCGGAACACCGCGCTGATCGGTGCGGCGGTGATCGTGGTGGGCGCTGCCTTGATGGTCCTGTTTTCGACCGGGAGCTCAATCTGGCAGGTTGCCGCCACCTGTTTCGTCGTGGGGCTGGGCATGGGTCTCACCGCGAGTCCGACGCTCATCGCGGCTCAATCGTCGGTGGACTGGCAGCAAAGAGGCGTGGTCACCGGGACCAACATGTTCGGGCGCTCGATGGGAAGTGCGCTCGGCATTGCTGTCTTCGGCGCGATCGCCAATGCGGCGCTGAGTTCTCGTACGGGCGGGCGCGTGTCGTCCACCGCAGCCGGCATCCCGCCTCAGATCCTTGACCCCGCAGTGCATGGGGTTTTCGTCGGCGCCGCGGTGGTGGCCGTCGTACTGACCGTTGCCGTCGCCCTGATGCCCAAGATCTCCGTCGGGCTTCCTGCGCCCAGTTCTCGATGAGTGCGAGCTACTCGACGCTGACCTCGGCGTCGGCTGGCGCGAACTCACTGACCAGCGGAACCACGTCGGCGATCGACTTCTCAACCCGGGTGGGCCGGTAGGGGAACCGCTCGACGTTCTCGGGCCGAGTGGAGCCGGTCAGTACCAG
>DATFOP010000416.1:0-17925 GCA_035265505.1 Propionibacteriaceae bacterium
CCGCGGTCGGGATCACCTTCGACCACCTCTTCGCGCCCGGGCCGGTTCTTGACCAGCCACAAGAACCACCCGAGCGCTGCGAGGAAGACAATGAGCGACGTGTAGTTGTTGAGGCGAAAGCCACCGATCTCGTTCACCTGATCGATCCGTAGCGCCTCGATCCAGAAGCGCCCGAGCGTGTAGAAGATCACGTACAGCGCGAACACCTTGCCGTGGCCGAGCCGGTACTTCCGGTCCAACAGCACGAGGGCGACCGCCACCAGCAGATTCCACACCATCTCGTAGAGGAAGGTCGGGTGGAAGGTCGGATACTGCGCATAGCCCAGTGGGCGAAAAGCTGGATCGATCTCCAGCGCCCAGGGCAACGAGGTCGGCCTCCCGAACAGCTCCTGGTTGAACCAGTTGCCGAGCCGGCCGATGGCCTGCGCCACGACAATGGCCGGTGCCACCGCGTCCAGCAGCGCCGGAAAGACAATCTGCCGACGTCGGGCGACCAGGTAGGCGCCCAGCACTCCGCCGGCCACGGCTCCCCAGACCCCCAGCCCGCCCTGCCAAATCTTCAGCGCGTCGACGGGGTTGCGGCCATCACCGAAGTAGAGCTGGTAATCAGTGATCACGTGATAAAGCCGGGCTCCGACGATCCCGCAGGGCACGGCCACGACGGCCACCATCTCCATGCTTTCGCCGGATCCGCCGCGGGCACGCCACCGCCGATTCGCGATGATCATCGCGACGATGATGCCGGCGATGATGCACAGCGCGTACGCCCGCAGGGGCAGGCCGAAGACCTCCCAGACGCCGGTGCTGGGGCTTGGAATGGACAGCCCCACCGGGACGCGGCCGTTCATCGCTTCCCACTCACGTCGTGGCCGCCTCGTCGATCTTGGTCTGCAGAGCTTCCGGTGACAGGGTAGCGAGGTCGAGCCGCGCACCGTCGAGAAACAGGGTCGGAGTGCTGCTGACCCCATTCGCGTCCGCAGCCGCGTTGATCGAAGTCACCCAACTGGCATGTACACGGCTCGTGACGCAGGAGCTGAAGCGCTCTGTGTGGGCGGGTGCGACCTGGTTGGCTAGCTCTATCAGTTGATCGTCGCTCCACCGCAGTGTGGAGTTGGCGAACAGACCTTCGTAATAAGACGATCCGAAGCCAGCCTCGGCGGCGCAGGCCATCGCATTCGCGGCGGACGCTGATCCTGCGTCGATGAAGGACATGGGATAAAGCTCGATCGCTGCCTTCCCGCTATCTCGAGCTGCCGCGAGTCCGGGACCGTACGCTTCCTCGAAGTCGGCGCAGTGCGGGCAATGGAAATCCTCGTACAACGCGAGCTTGACCGGCGCGTCGCTTCGGCCAAGCACGATTGGCTTGCCGTCTGCAATGGCCACCGGAGCCAAGCTTTCCGCCCCGCTGGTCGGTGCGTCGGGTGCACGACGTGTGCGCCAGGCCTGGAAGGCGATGCCGCCACCTACCAGCAGGACCAGCGCCACCAGAGCGGCCACGAGCGCCATCCGCCGCTCCCGCTGGCGTTTCGCAGCTGCCACTGCCTGCTGACGGGCCATCTCCTGCGCTCGCCTCGAGGCCGCGCTCATCCGGCCCGCTCTCCGTCCCAGCGGTCCAAGCTGAACCTGGTCCTCGGCCGCCACGCCAGCCACCCAGCCAGCAGGAGCAGGCCGATATCGCGGACGATCTCCGCGGTGTAGCGGGTTTCGCCGGCGGGCACCGGGCCTCCGCCGCCGAAGCAGCCGCAGTCGATGCTGAGGCCCCGGGCGGCAACCGAGATCACCGCCGCAAGAAGGGTGGCGAGCAGTACCGCGCTGGAGATGGCGGCGGCCCTGGTGTGGAGTCCGACCGCCAGCAGCAGCCCCAACCCGATCTCCAGGAACGGCAGACCCCAGCCGATCGGCGTCACCAGCGGTGGCGGCACCAGTTCGTACGCGCGAACGGCCGCCACCGTTCCCGAAGGATCGATTGCCTTGGAAATGCCTGCGGCGAGCAGCACCCCGGCGAGCACGAACCGGGCCACCGTGGATGCCCACAGGGAGGTCTCCGTGCGGCGCGACCGGGTAACCGTGGCTGTGCTCACCGGGAACGTTCCACCAACAGGCTGAAGTCGGCTTTGAGATCGGCGATCGGAGTCTCGGGCGTCCACAGCACCACGCCTTTGCGGTCTCGGTCGAATCCGATGACCTGCGCGGAGTGGCCCACCTCGTAACCCCCGCTCGGCAGCTTGCGCATTCCTTCGATGTCGACGCCGACCCGGCCGGCGACCGCCTTGATGGTGGTGAGTTCTCCGGTCAGGCCGATGAAGGTCGGGTCGAACCGCTCGAGGTACCTAGCGATCACCTTCGGCTTGTCCCGAGCGGGATCGGTCGTGATGAAGATCATCTGGATCTGATCGCGGTCGCTCGGCTCCATCCGGTTCAGCGCCTGAGCCACGTCGGCCAGCACGGTCACACAGACATCCGGGCAATGGCTGTAGCCGAAGAACAGCAGCGCCACTGGCTTGGACGGCGAGGTCGCCAGGTTGTAGGAGTTGCCCGAGGTGTCAGTAAGGGTGGCGGCCGGCAACTCGTACGGCTCTGGTAACGAGGTTCCGCCCGAATAGCCGGCAGGGTCAGGGTCCGTCCGGGCCACGGTCGGCTGGGGGGACGTGCAACCGACGAGCAAGAACATCAGCCCAACGACGAGCATCCACCGTGCCCTACCCGGGTACTCCGTGCCGCTCACGCTCCGATTAACCCGCTCGCCCGACCGGAAGTTCCTGCACCGTCCGGCCTGCCGCGGCGTACGCCGTCGGCGAGGTCCGCAACCACGGCTCGCAGTCGAGACAGGTCGGCTGGTGTGCCGGCGTTCTCGGCGTCCAACAGGGACCTGACGAGCAAGGAGCCGACGACGACCGCGTCGGCATATCGGGAGACCTCCCACGCCTGAGTGCCGTTCGAGACGCCCAACCCCACACCGACCATCGCGTTCGCGTCGGCGGCGCGGACTCGGTGGACCAGGGCTGGCGCGGCAGTCGACGTCTCGGCTCGGGCGCCGGTCACTCCCATGACCGATGTCGCATAGACCCAACCTCTGCAGGCCGCCACGGTGCTCGCGATCCGGGCATCGCTGGAGGACGGGGAGACCAGGAAGATCCGGTCGAGGGCGTGCTGGTCTGAAGCCTGGAACCAGGCGTCGGCCTCGTCGGGCGTGAGGTCGGGGGTGACGGCGCCCGAACCACCGGCTGCAGCCAGGTCTCGGGCAAAAGCCTGAGGGCCGTAGCGCTCGATGAGGTTCCAGTAGGTCATCACGACGACCGGCGTGCCGGTGGACGCCACCGCCTCGACGGCTGCGAAGGCGTCCCGGGTGCGGACTCCACGTTGAAGGGCTTGGGTGCCGGCGCGCTGGATGATGACGCCGTCCATCATCGGGTCGCTGTAAGGCATGCCCACCTCGACCATGTCGACGCCCGGCGAATCACCACCACCGGTCAATGTACGCATGGCGTCCAGCGACGTCGGCACGTCCGGAAAACCCACATGAAGGAATCCGACCAGCGCACCGCGCCCGGCTTCGGCGATGTCGGCCAAATGGCGCCCCGTCCGGCCTTTGTCGAAACTCAGCTCGCGGCCGAGGCTGTCGCCGTCGGAAACGGGTTGAGAACCGGTGCCGGCCGCCGTCATACCTGCTCACCGGCGCCGGTCGACGGCCCGCCCATCGCCAAACCCGCCCCGTCGGTCGAGGTGTCGGCGGTCGGGCGTCCGGATTCGGAGCCGCGGCCGCGGGTGTCCAGGTCGAACCACTTGATCGCCGTATCGACATCCTTGTCGCCGCGGCCGGAAAGGTTGACCAGGATCAGGAGCGGCTGGCCGTCGAGCGGTGTGGCGAGTCGTCCCGCCAGCTTCAGCGCGCCGGCCAGAGCGTGAGCCGACTCGATTGCCGGGACGATCCCTTCGGTCCGGGAAAGCAGCGCGAACGCATCCATGGCTTCGGCGTCTGTGATGGGCTCGTAGTGAGCCCGCCCCGTGTAGGACAAGTAGGCATGCTCCGGGCCAACTCCCGGATAGTCGAGGCCCGCGGAGATCGAGTGCGACTGCTTGGTCTGTCCATCGGCGTCTTGGAGCACGTACGTCCGCATCCCATGCAGCACGCCGACGTCACCGGCGGAGATCGTCGCGGCGTGCCGACCGGTCTCCACGCCATCGCCACCGGCCTCGAATCCGTAGAGTTCGACACCGCTATCGGGCAAGAAATCGGCGAAGATGCCGAGCGCGTTGGATCCCCCTCCGACGCAAGCCGCCACCACGTCCGGAAGCCGGCCATAGCGATCCAGTACCTGCTGACGGGCCTCCGTGCTGATCACTCGCTGGAATTCTCGGACCAGCATCGGGAACGGGTGCGGCCCGGCTACCGACCCGATCAGGTAATGGGTGTAGTCGACCGAGGCGACCCAGTCGCGCATGGCGTCATTCATTGCGTCTTTGAGCGTCTGACTGCCCGACTCGACCGCGATCACTTCGGCGCCCAGCAGCCGCATTCGGGCCACGTTCAGCGCCTGCCTCTCGGTGTCCACCTTTCCCATGTAGACCGTGCAGTCCATGCCGAACAGCGCGGCCGCGGTTGCCGTCGCCACCCCGTGCTGGCCGGCCCCCGTCTCGGCAATCAACCGGGACTTGCCCATCCGCCGCGCCAGCAACGCCTGGCCCAGCACGTTGTTGATCTTGTGCGACCCGGTGTGATTGAGATCCTCCCGCTTGAGCACGATCAGCGGCAGGCTCCCTGAGCCCGTCGAAGAACGGGCGTGTGCTGCGAACCGCCGGGCCTCGGTGATCGGGCTGGGTCGGCCCGTGTAATCGGCCAGCAGGGCCGACAGCTCAGCGCCGAACGCTGGATCGGCCATCGCCGCGCGGAACTCCTGCTCGAGCTGCCACAACGCGGCAGACAGGGCCTCGGGGACGAACTTGCCTCCGAAAATCTCGAAGTGCCCGGCCGCGTCGGGCAGCTCGGAAAGCTCGGTGGCCATGACAGGTTCCTTCACTCAGCTACCGGATCTGCGCGGGTGCGCTAGGACTTGTGCACGGCCGGATGAGCCCCAGCCGCCACCAGGTCCGCCACGCCGCTGCGCGGATCGCGACCAGTCACCAGCGCCTCACCGACCAGCACCACGTCGGCTCCGGCGCGCGCCAAGTCGATCACATCGTGCGGTCCCCGGACCCCTGACTCCGCAATCCGGACGATGCCCTCCGGAATGAGCGGCGCCAGCCGCGCGAACGTCGACGGGTCGACCTCGAGGGTCTGCAGGTTACGAGCGTTCACACCGATGATCCGAGCGCCGGCGTCCACCGCCCGCGAGATCTCCTCAGCCGTGTGGACCTCGACCAAGGGCGTCAGTCCGATCGATGTTGCCCGCTCGATCAAGGCGATCAGCTCGTGATCTGACAGTGCCGCCACGATCAGCAAGATCATGTCCGCGCCGGCTGCGCGGGCCTCGAAGAGCTGGTAGGCGCTGACGATGAAATCCTTGCGCAGCACCGGGATGCTCACTGCGCACCGGACCGCCACAAGATCATCGAGCGAGCCGGCGAAACGACGACCCTCGGTGAGCACCGAGACTGCGGCCGCGCCACCCGCCTCGTATTCGGCGGCCAGTGCGGCCGGATCAGCGATTTTTGCCAGCGGACCCTTGCTCGGACTGGACCGCTTCACCTCGGCGATCACCGAAACGCCGGGACCGTTGAGCACTGGCATCGGATCCAGAGCGGTGTCCACATGTTGTGCCCGCTGCTTCAGCCGATCCAGGGAGACGTCGGCCTGGCGCGCGGCGAGATCAGACCGTACGCCGTCGAGAATGTCGTCCAGGGCTCCCACGTGGTCGTCCGATTCAGTTCGCGCCGTGGCCCATGGCCTGGAGCACCTTGGTCGCGATCAGCGAGACGACCAAGATGGCTGCCGCTATCCAGAACAGCGTCCAGTTAGGCCCGAGCACCATCGCGATGCCGCCGAGCACGAAGGCTGCCATGGCCAGGACGCTGCCGGTCCACGCCGCCGTCGTTCGGCCGTGGTGCACATGCTTGTGGGGCTTGCTCGCGTCGGAGGCGTCCATCCTCCCGCCTGCCTGCGATTGAGACTGGCTCGTCATCGCATTCCTCATTCCGCCGACCGTTGGGACTTGGGTGAGAGCTCAGTGCTGCCGCTTGAGTCTCGTTCCATTGTGTCTCGTGGCGGGCCGGAGTGCACATCCGGGTCCCATCGGTGCGCCGGTGCGGCCGGTAGATCGGCCGTCGGGTCCAGCCCCGCATCCATCGCCTGCCACGCTTCAGCCGGGTGCTCACCCGGGGACTTCATCGGGGTGCCGCGCTCGAACCGAGGAGTTCGTCGTGGCCAGCTAGCGGACCCAAGCAGCGTGATCATCGCGGCGAGAACCACCGCGACTCCGGCTACCGCGTAGATCCAGGGCCAGGCAGTGGCCGATAGTGAGAACTGGTCGGCGAGGCTAACGGTACGGACCTGCTGACGTACGGCTTCCGCGCTCGGCCGCCCCCGAATGAGGCCGAGCACGGCCATGCTCACACCCACCAGTGCGAGGAGCGCCGCGACCACCTGCCGGCCTCTCACCGACATTGTCAGCAGCAGCAAGGCGCCCGCGGCAACGACGAACGCCAGTGCCTGGCTGACGCCTCCGGTGGACTGGGTCCCACTGAACGTGGCCTCCAGCCCGTCTGCCTCGGCTCGCCACCAAGGCTGACTGCCGGCGAGGAAGCTGAGCGCGGCGCCGGCCACGAGACCGCCTAGGGCGTACGTTCGGTTCCTCGCACCTCCGGGGCTGGCAGACGAACCCCAGCTGGTCATAGGACTGGCCATCAGCGGGGCCACGCGAGAGGGGAGAACGTCTGGGCCACGGAGATGGCACGGACCACGGCCGCGGCCTTGTTCTGGGACTCCTGGTCCTCGGTCGCCGGATCCGAGTCGGCGACGATCCCGCCCCCGGCCTGGATGTAGGCCGCGCCATCCCGCAACAGAGCGGTGCGGATGGCGATAGCGGCATCCGCATTCCCCGCGAAGTCCAGATAGCCGACGACCCCGCCGTACAGGGCCCGTCGAGAGACCTCGAGCTCGTCGATGATCTCCATAGCGCGCACCTTCGGCGCGCCAGAGAGAGTGCCTGCCGGGAAGGCCGCAAGCACCACGTCCAGGGCGGAATGATCGGCATCGACCCGACCCTGCACGGTCGACTCCAGATGCATGATGTGGCTGTAGCGGCGGACGTCCATGAACTCCACCACTTCCACCGTGCCCGGTTCACACACCCGGCCAAGGTCGTTGCGGCCCAGATCCACCAGCATCAGGTGCTCAGCCCGCTCCTTCGGGTCTGACATCAGTTCGGCCTCCAATTCGGCGTCCTCCGCCGGTGTCGCACCGCGGGGCTTCGAGCCGGCAATCGGGTGGGTCACCGCAACGCCGTCCTTGACCGTCACCAGCGCTTCCGGACTCGATCCGACGATGTCGAAGCCGCGCCCGGTGCTGTCCTCGAGCCGCAGCAGGTACATGTACGGGCTGGGGTTTGTCAGCCGAAGGACGCGATAGATGTCCAAGGCGTCCGCGCTCGTGTCCACCTCGAATCGCTGGCTGACCACGATCTGGAACGCTTCGCCGGCGCGAATCTCCTCCACCGCTGACCGGACTGCCGCCTGAAACTCCTCAGAGGTGCGCTGGCGGCGTACCGGAAGGGGGCTGTCGAAGTCAGCTGACGTGGCCCACGACGGCGTCGGCGCGGCCAGTCGGACGGCCATGGTCTCAACCCGGGCCGCCGCGTCGGCGTACGCCTCGTCCACTCGCTCATCGGTCGCGTCGAAGTTGATGGCGTTGGCCACCAGCCACACTTGCCCGTCGTGGTGGTCAAGCACCGCAAGATCGGACGCGAGCAGGAATGCCAGCTCGGGAATGTCCAGGTCCCGTGGGTTCGTGTCGGGTAGTCGCTCGACTCGGCGGACCGCGTCGTAGCTGAGGTAACCGACCATGCCCGAGGTGAACGGAGGCATGCCCTCGGTCGGCGACGTGTGCAGCAGCTGCAGCGTCTCGGCCAGGGCGGACAGCGGGTCGCCACCTGTTGGCAGGCCTACCGGAGTGTTGCCGAGCCAGCGGAGCTGGCCAGCTTCCTCGGTGAGGGTTGCGGCGGCCCGGACACCGACAAAGGAGTATCGAGACCAGACGCCCTGCTCGGCCGACTCGAGGAGGTACGTACCGGGCAAGTTCGCCGCGAGCTTGCGGTAGAGACCGATGGCGGTTTCGCCATCGGCGAGGAACCGACGGAAGACCGGAATGACACGGCGTTCGATTGCGAGCTTGCGGAATTGCTCAAGAGTCGGAGTGAGATCGCTGATCATGTGGGGAGCTCAGGCCCCCTCAGCAGTCGGGCGTCGAAGCACGTCCGGTCACCCGTGTGACAGGCGACCCCGACCTGGTGGACGCGCACCAACACGGTGTCCCCGTCGCAGTCCAATCGGACTTCCTGAACTTCTTGGGTGTTGCCGCTGGTCTCCCCCTTCACCCAATAGTCGTGGCGACTGCGAGAGTAGAAGGTGGTTCGTCCGGTGCTCAGCGTGCGGTGGAGCGCTTCGTCATCCATCCAACCGACCATCAGCACCTCTCCGCTGGCCTGCTCCTGGATGACAGCGGTCACCAGGCCGGCGGCATCGCGCTTGAGCAACGAGGCGATCGCGGGGTCAAGCCCGGACGCTGTCGGCGTTGAGCTGGCTTTCGTCACGCGCCTATTGTTCCCGCCGAAGCGGGCCGTCGCGACCGCATTCCGCCCGAGCTGTCCTGACCAGGAATTGGGCCCGGTACCCAAGGACGACCGTCGGTGACTGTGCCGCGCAGAGCTCCGGCGTGCCGTGGAGGAATTTGGGCGTTTCCGACGCAGCTAGGATGATCCCTCGTGACCTTCGCCAAGTCCGAGCGCGCCGACCTGTGCGACCTGCTCGACACCGTCGGTCCGGACGCCCCGACCCTCTGCGAGGGCTGGAGCACCCATGATTTGGCGGCCCATCTGTGGATCCGGGAAACCGACCCGGTCGGAGCGACCAGCATGGTCGCCAAGCCACTGGCCGGTCTGTTGGACCGGCGGATGGCCGAGGTGAAGTCGCGGTGGGAATTCGCCGAGCTGGTGAATCGGGTGCGGCGGGGTCCAGCGCGCTTCTCGGTCTTCGCCTTCCCGGGCGTGGATGAGGGAGCCAACACAACTGAATTCTTCGTGCACCACGAGGACGTGCGGCGCGCCGGACACGAGCCGCACACGTCCCGCGATCTCGGGCCGGAGGTTGAGGAGTGGATGTGGCGCCGGCTCAAATTGCTGGCCCGAGCGTGGTTTCGGCGGTCGCAGGTGGGTGTAGTGCTGGAGCGGCTCGGGTCGGTCAGCCACGAGGGGCAGCCCGACACCATCCGCGCCGTCAGTGGTTCGACGATCGTGACGCTCGTCGGTCAGCCGAGCGAGTTGATGTTGTACGCGCACGGCCGGACTGCCGTCGCCGAGGTCAAGTTGGTCGGTGAGCCGGAGGCGATCGAAACGTTCTCCAGCACCGATCTCCATACCTAGAACGCAGCACACTGGTTTGAGCAAGCGGCGACACTGACACTGTGATCAGCAGTCGGCGCACCCGCCCGGGTGGTGTGCGTCTGATCGGAAGCGCCGCCCTGCTGGCGATGCTGATGAGCTGCAGCACCGCCGCCAGTCAGCCCAGCGCGGACACCCGTACCGGCGGAACCCCAGCGGCACAGGCACCGAAGGTGAGCGAGGTGACGAGCAGTCTTACGTCTCCCTGGGGCCTGGTCGCGCTGGCCGACGGCAGCACGCTGGTCAGCGAACGCGACACGCGCCGGATCCTCCACCTGGCGGGCGGCCGGGTGAGGCACGTGCGGACCATCGAAGACGCCCGCCCGCTGGGAGAGGGCGGCTTGCTCGGACTGGCGATCACTCAAGATCAACAGAAGGTCTTCGCGTACTACACCGCGGAGAACGACAATCGGCTGGTATCGATGAGCTGGAACGGCCGAAAACTTGGCGAACCAACCGTCATCCTTGCCGGCGTTCCCAAGGGCGGCCGGCACAACGGCGGGCGGCTCGCCCTCGGTCCAGATGGCTATCTGTACGTCGGCACGGGCGAGACCGGTGACGCGAGCCTGGCCCAGGACACGAACTCGCTCGGCGGAAAGATCCTGCGGATCACCACTGCTGGGAAGCCAGCCCCCGGTAACCCCTTCGGCAACGAGGTGTACAGCTACGGGCACCGCAATGTGGAAGGACTTGCCTTCGACGACGAGGGGCGGTTGTGGGCCAGCGAGTTCGGCGAACAGACCTGGGACGAGCTCAACCTCATCACCAAGGGTGGCAATTACGGCTGGCCGCAGGTCGAGGGTACATCCCAGAACGATGACCTGATCAACCCGAAGGTGGTCTGGGAAACCTCGGAGGCCTCGCCATCCGGGCTGGCCTACTGGCGAGGAAGGCTGTGGATGGCGGCCCTGCGCGGTCAACAGCTGTGGGAGATTCCGCTCGAGGGAGCAACGCCAGGACAACCACTAGGACACTTCACCGACACCTACGGCCGTCTCCGGTCGGTGACGGTGACCGAAGACGGGAACGCCCTGCTGCTCAGTTCCTCCAACACCGACGGGCGCGGCGACGCGCAGCCTGGCGATGATCGGTTGTTGCGGTTGACCGGCTAGCCTCAGCCAGCGGTCACCGCGCTGTAACACAGCCGTTCTAGGGTGGGCCGGATGGCAGCTGAACTGACGTTGGGCGCCGAGGAAGAGCTGCACCTGATCGACCTCGCCACCTCCAAGCTGTCGGCCCGCGCACCGCAGCTGCTGTCGCGGCTACCACCGCAGAACTATGCGGCTGAGATTCAGCGCACCACGGTGGAGACCAACACCGAGGTGGTCGACTCGCTGGCGGGGCTGCGGCATGAGCTGCTCCGACTCCGGCGCGGCATCGTCGACGTCGCCGCAGCCGACTCCATGGGCATCGCCGCCGTGGGTACCGCCCCAACGTCCGCGTTCGCCGACTTCGAGCTGACCACCACCGGCCGCTACGGCCGGATGCAGGAGCAGTACCGGCTGCTGGTCGATGAACAACTCATCTGCGGCCTGCAGATCCACGTTGGGGTCAGCGACCGCGATCTCGCGGTACAGATCATGCAGCGGGTCGCCGCCGACCTACCGATACTCCTGGCTCTCTCGGCCAGCTCGCCCTACTGGAACGAGCAGGACACCGGCTACGCCAGCATCCGGTCGATCATCTGGCAACGTTGGCCCACCGCCGGTGCCACCGGTCGGCTCCGTTCGGCCCGCGAGTACGACGAGCTGATCACTGACTTGATCAACACCGGCGTCATCGCCGACGAGAAGATGGCCTACTTCGACGTGCGGCCCTCGGCGCACGTGCCGACCCTCGAGCTGCGCACCTGTGATGCGTGCCCGCTGGTCGACGACGCGATCGCAATCGCCGGCCTCTTCCGGGCGATGGTACGGGCCGCGGAGCAGAACATCGCCAACGGCCGACCGTTCGATCCGGTCCCGCCTCCCGTACACCGGGCAGCGATCTGGCAGGCAGCCCGCGCTGGACTGACCGGCATGTTGCTGGACAACTCGCGCCACCCGCGGCCGCTGCCCGCCCGTCGGGCGGTCAAGTCGCTCCTGTGGCGGCTCCGTCCGCAGCTGCATGAACTCGGTGACTGGGACGCGGTCAAGGAGCTGGTCAAGAACACGCTGGCGCGCGGCAATTCGGCCGACCGGCAACGCGCCGCGTACGCCGAACGAGGTGGCCTCCAGGACGTGGTGTCGCTCGTGGTGGAGGAGACCCAAGGGCCGCCGGGTGGTCCGCAGCCGGCGGTAGCCCCACTGCGGCGCTATCGGGTTCGTGCCGGTGACGAAGCAGTCGGACCCAGCTATCGTCCCCGCCCGGTATATGCGGACATGGTCGAGTACTTCCGCCGAACCGGCGAGCGGGAGCTGAATTCGCTCAAGCAGGCTCGCCGGGAGTGGATCGACAACTCGGGCCTGACGTTCGGGGTCAACGGTGAGAAGCGGCGCTTCTCGGTGGATCTCGTGCCTAGGGTCATCACCCCGCACGAGTGGCAGGCACTGCGGGTCGGCTTGATCCAGCGCGCTCGGGCGATCGAGCTCTTCCTGCGCGACGTCTACGGCGCACAGCGGATCGTCGCCGACGGCACAGTCAGCAAGGAGCTGGTCGAGGGCTCGCCCGGATGGCGGCCCGAGGCGGCTCGCTTGCCGAGCGGCGCGGTCCGGGCACCCATCATGGGCTTTGATCTGGTCCGCAACGAATTCGGCGGCTGGCGGGTGCTGGAGGACAACGTCCGCAACCCGAGCGGAGCGGCATACGCGATCGCGATCCGGGACTTGATGGACGCCTGTGTGCCTGATCTCCCGCGGCCGTCCGGACTGCTGTCCCCCGCTAGCGCGCTGCCCGTGCTGCGCGACTGCTTGCTGGCTCATGCGCCGCCCGGCGGAACGGCGGCGCTGTTGTCCAGCGGTCCGAGCGCCTCTGCCTGGTTCGAGCACCGACTGTTGGCAGAGCGGGGGGGCCTCCTGCTGGTCCTGGCCGACGACCTGGCCGTGCAGAGTCGTGAGGTACGGCACCGTGACAGCGGCGAGCGAATCGACGCGCTCTACCTGCGGCTGGACGTCGAGCTGATCGATCTGGTCGACGCGGGCGGCCGGCCGATCGGCGCCGAGATCTTTGATATCGCCGCGGCTGGTGGAGTCGTGCTAGCCAATGCGCCGGGCAACGGGGTGGCTGACGATAAGGCCATGTACTGCTACGTGCCCGAGCTGATCGGGTACTACGTGGGTGAGCATCCGAGCCTCGAGGCGGTGCCGACGTACCGGACGAGCGATGAGGCAGAGGCTCGTACGGTGCTGGACCGGGTCGGCGAACTGGTCACCAAACCGGTGAACGGGCACGGCGGCATCGACGTGCTCATCGGGCCGGACGCGTCCGCGGCAGAAGTCGCCGCCCGCCGCAGGGCCATTTCGGCGAACCCATCGGCCTGGGTCGCCCAGGAGGTGGTGGCCCTCTCCTCCCATCCCACCCTGAGCGGCACGTCGTTACAGCCCCGGCACGTGGATCTCCGGGCTTTCGTCTACCTTCGCGGCACCGAGCCGGAGGACTGTACTCTGGCCGACCTCGCGCTGACCCGGGTGGCACCGGAGGGCAGTCTGGTGGTCAACTCCTCCCGCGGTGGCGGGGCCAAGGACACCTGGATCATCGGAGAGGACTGATATGTGCGGCTTGGTGGGTGAGCTGAGGTTCGACGGGGGGTATGCCGACCTCGCAGCGGTGGACCGGATCAGCGCCGTCATGTCGCCCCGCGGCCCCGACGGCTGCGGCGTCTGGTGCCGCGGCCCGGTCGCCTTCGGACACAGGCGGCTGTCGATCATCGACCTGAGCGTGGATGGGTCGCAGCCGATGGTCGACTCCCAGCTCGGGTTGAGCCTGGTGTTCAACGGCTGCATCTACAACTACCAGCAGCTGCGGGCCGAGCTGGAGGGCCACGGGCATCGGTTCTTCTCGACCTCCGACACCGAGGTGATCGGCAAGGCGTACGCCCAATGGGGCCTGAGCTGCGTCGATCACTTCTTCGGCATGTTCGCCTTCGCGATCTTCGAGCAGCACACCGGCAAATTGATCTTGGGCCGGGACCGACTCGGGATCAAGCCGCTCTATCTGGACCAGACGCCGCAGCGGCTTCGCTTCGCCTCCACGCTGCCGGCGCTGCTGGCGGGCGGCGGTACCGACACGTCGATCGACCGGACCGCCCTGGCCTACTACATGACCTTCCACAGCGTCGTACCGGCTCCCTACACGATCGTCTCAGGCATCCGGAAGCTGCCGCCGGCGACAATGCGGGTGGTCGAGCCCGACGGTTCCCACACCGATCACCTGTACTGGGATCCGGCCTTTTGCCGCGATCCGGAGCGCGCGGACTGGTCGGAGCGGGACTGGCAGGAGGCCCTGCTGTCCAGCCTGCGCACGGCCGTGGACCGCCGCATGGTGGCAGACGTACCCGTCGGTGTGCTTCTTTCCGGCGGCATCGACTCCTCACTGGTCGTCGCGCTGCTCGCCGAGGCTGGGCAGCACGGGCTGGCAACCTTCAGCATCGGCTTCGATTCGGCGGGCGGCGAATCGGGCGACGAGTTCGAGTACTCCAGCTTGGTGGCCGAGCGATTCGGCACCGACCATCACCGGATCAAGATCGACAGCTCCCGGCTGCTGCCGGGCATCGACGCGGCGATCGGAGCGATGAGCGAGCCCATGGTGAGCCACGACTGTGTGGCCTTCTACCTGCTCAGCGAAGACGTCAGCAAGAGCGTCAAGGTGGTCCAATCCGGACAGGGCGCGGACGAGGTACTGGGCGGCTACGACTGGTACCCGCCGCTGGCCGATGTGGCCCGCGAGGCCGCCGTCGAGGAGTACTCGAAGGTCTTCTTCGACCGCCGCTGGGAGGCCATGAGCAAGCTGCTCAACGCCGACTGGTTGCTCGACCACGACGCACCCACGGCCTTCATCACCGAGCGCTTCGGGCACCCCGGTGCCGACACCGCGGTCGATGCGGCGCTGCGCAACGACACGACGATCATGCTGGTCGACGACCCGGTCAAACGCGTCGACAACATGACGATGGCCTGGGGACTGGAGGCCCGGGTGCCGTTCCTTGATCATGAGGTGGTGGAGCTGGCGGGCCGGATCCCCCCAGAGCTCAAGCTCGGCGACGGCGGCAAGGGCGTCCTCAAACGAGCCAGCCGTGGCGTGGTCCCGGACGAGGTGATCGATCGAACCAAGGGCTACTTCCCGGTTCCGGCTATCCGGCAACTCGAGGGGCCGTATCTTGACCGGGTGGGAGCGGCATTGAGCGACCCGGCGGCGCGGCAGCGGGCACTGTTCCAGCCGAAGGCGGTCAAGAAGATGCTGGCCAACCCGAACACCACGCGGACCATCCTCGGCTCCAATGCCTTGTGGCAGCTGGCGCTGCTGGAGATGTGGCTGCAGCACCACCACGTCCACTGATGGACTTGGTTGAACCTGAGCCGGTCCACGTCGGAACGGTCGGCGGTCTTGACCGCTCGTTGACCGCGGCTGAGGAGCTGGCCGACGAACTAGTCGACGCGTGGGGCAGCTGGGCCCCGACCCTGTCGCCGGATTGCGAGCGAATCGCGTTTCTGAGCGATCGGAGCGGCAGCCCGTGCGTCTGGGTGCAGCACTTACCGGCGGCGGGCCCGAGCAGCGACCCGATCATGATCAAGATTTCCGAGGATCCGGTCGTCGGCGTGAACTGGTCGGCCGACGGGGGGTGGCTGGCCTGTTGTCTTGCCACCGACGGAGGTGTGCGTACGCAGGTCTGGGCAGTGCGGCCCGACGGCAGCGACGCGCGCAGGATCGCGGGCTCGAGTGAGGAACACGCCGAGCTTGGGCCTTGGACCCGCAGCGGCCACCGAGTCGTGGTGATTGTTCCCGCCGAGCAGGCCGACGGGCAGACGGTGTCGTACCTGGCCGATCCGGCAACTGGCGAGCTGACCACGCTAGCCTCCGGCGACCTGATCAGCGTGCTGGACCTGTCCGTCGATCAGGAGTACGTGATCATCCGCGACGGACAGCGCGGCAAGCAGTTTTGTGTGGTCGTCGATCGTCTTGTCGACCAGGACTATCCGCTCCTCCCGTATCCGGCGACCGGGTCCACGGAGCGCGCAATCATTCGCCCTGCCCCAGCTGGAGACGACGGGTCCCTGGTCGCCTACGTTGCGACCGACGCTGGGCTGCCGCGGCCCCAACTGGTGGCGATCCCGCTCGGCCCACACGGCTGGCGAGGTCACTCGGGCGTTCTCTGTCCCCGCGATGACGCCGAACTCGAGGGCCTGGACGCCGATGACTCCGGCCGGCTGCTGCTGCTGGTCTGGAACGTCGATGGTCGGAGCGAGGTCGAACTCGTCGACACCTGGACCGACCAGTCCCGTCCCATCCCGGGAGTTCCAGGCCTGGTCGTTTCTGGTGCTCTGCTGAGCCGCGATGGCTCGACCGCCGTTTTTGCGGTTGAGGGACCGGAGCGTCCGCGAGAGCTGTGGAGCCTGGACGTGGCCACGCTCAGGTGGTCCCGAGCTACAGACATTCCGTCGCTGCCGAACCGCGCGCTGGTGCGGCCGGCCCTCACCACGTTCACCGCTCGCGACGGTTTGCGGCTGAGCGGCTGGCTGTACCGGGTGCCGGGCCAGCTGAGCGCCGGACCAGCCATGATCAGCTTGCACGGGGGGCCGGAGGCTCAGGAGCGGCCCACCTTCAACCCCCAGCACCAGGCGATGACCGAAGCCGGCATCACGGTCTTCGCGCCGAACATCCGCGGCTCGGCCGGCTTCGGGCGAGCATTCGTCCATGCTGACGACGTCCACGGCCGACTGGATGCCTTCGACGATGTCCTCGCCTGTCGCGACTTCCTCGTCCGCAGCGGGATCGCGGATCCCCAGCGGATCGCGGTCACTGGCCGCTCGTACGGGGGCTACCTGACGCTCGCCTCGCTGGCCTTCTCACCGGGCGTCTTCACCGCTGGTGTGGATATCTGCGGGATGTCGGACCTGCAGACCTTCTTCCGAGATACTGAGCCCTGGATCGCCGCCGCTGCCGTCAGCAAGTACGGCGACCCTGAGCGCGACGAAACGCTGCTCAAAGCCATCTCCCCACTGCACGCCGCCGCCAACATCGACGTTCCGCTTCTGGTCGTCCACGGTGAACTCGATAGCAATGTGCCCCTGGGCGAGGCCCGCCAGATCGTCGGAGCGCTGCGCCGGCTGGGTCGGCCGGTGGAATACCTGCAACTCGACGGCGAGGGCCACGAGTACCGCCGGGCTGACTCGCGAAAGATCCTGATTCGACGGATGCTGAGGTTTCTCTCCCGCGCCCTGACGGCACTGTGGGGGCAACCATGACGACTGCCACCGCCCGGGCGCCCCGGCTTTCCTGGGCAGTGCTCTCGCCGTTGATCGCCCTGCTGGTGCTCGCGCTCACCTGGGGTCGGAAGCCGGGAACAGTGGTCGTCGTCGTGGTGGCGGTCGTCCTCGGCGCCGCGGTCTTGTCCGCGGTCACCCACGCCGAGATCGTCGCCCATCGAGTCGGCGAGCCATTCGGGTCGCTCGTCCTCGCCGTCGCCGTGACGGTCATCGAGGTGGCGTTGATCGTGACGTTGATGGTGTCCGGCGGGCCGGAGACCAGCTCGCTGGCCCGCGATACCGTCTTCGCTGCGGTGATGATCACCTGCAACGGCATCGTCGGTCTCGCGCTTTTGGTTGGCGGGCTGCGCTACTCGGTGATCTTGTTCAACGCCGAGGGCACCGGGGCCGCACTCGCCACCATCGCTACGCTGGCCACGCTGAGTCTGGTCCTGCCGACCTTCACCACCAGCCGTCCCGGCCCGGAGTTCTCCCCGGCGCAGCTGACCTTCGCAGCGCTCGCATCCGTCATCCTGTACGGCCTGTTCGTGCTTACCCAGACGGTGCGACACCGTGACTTCTTCCTGCCGGTGACCTCCGCCGGTGAGGTGGTGGGGATCGAGGAGCACGCGGATCCGCCGTCGCCTCGGGCGGCGTTGGCAAGTGTCGGCCTTCTGTTAGCCGCGCTGGTGGCGGTGGTCGGGTTGGCCAAGGTCGAATCACCCGCCATCGAAGCGGGAGTCGCGGCGATCGGGTTTCCTCCGTCCTTCGTCGGGGTGGTTATTGCCCTGCTCGTGCTGCTGCCTGAGACGCTTGCGGCGACCCGTGCGGCACGCCGGGACCGTTTGCAGACCAGCCTCAACCTCGCCTTCGGCTCCGCGATCGCCAGCATCGGGCTGACCATCCCGGCGATCGCCGTCGCCTCCATCTGGCTGCCGGGGCCGTTGCTTCTCGGC
>DATFOP010000417.1:0-3800 GCA_035265505.1 Propionibacteriaceae bacterium
TGGCCCAGCGTGTGCTGACCCGTACCTCGGCGGTTGACCAATGGGCTCGAACGCTGTCAGACGCCGCGCGGCGGCCGCCAGACGCCTGGGCTCCGCCGGTCCTTCTGGAGGCCCTCGCCCCGGCGCTGCGCCAGTTCGGTCTTCCGGGTGGTCCGTCGTCACTCTGACCCTACCGATCGACCGCGCGACATCGGCGGTGCTGCAACCCTCATCGAGCACCATCGCCGCCGCGTCCAGCTGAACCGGCGGGTACTTCGGCGGCCGGCCCCGCAGCCGCTTCCTGCTGGACATGGACTCCTCCTATATGAGGTGTCCGTCCAATGGGGGGGATGGTCACCCGGCGGGTGTCGCAACCGTTGCGCGATGGAGCAGGCACAGTGGGCGAATCGACGGTGCGCCGCAATGTGGCCCAGGTGCGCCGCCGCCAGGAGCTGGAGGAATTGTCAAGACCTGTGGATCGGTGTTCCCGCTTGATCACGCGGCGGCTTCCTGATCTTGCTGCTGGGGTCGTTCGATAAGCACCCCTTTGTCGAACACGGCGCCGGCGCGGACGAGGGCGACGAGGTGCGGGCCGTTCACTGCTCGCCAGCGCTGCTGGGCGGACTCGATGAGCTTGAAGGCCATCGCCAGTCCTGCGGCTCGTGAGCCGGCTCCCTTGGTCACTCGGGTGCGGAGCCGCACAGTGGAGAAGGTGGACTCGATCGGGTTGGTAACCGGTATGAAAGACGGAGGCGTCTGGTGCTCTCACGTCTGGTCGGTCACCCGGGAGGGGTGGTGCGGCCGGGAAGTACGGTGCGACCGTCCGGGACAGGGGCGTCTGGGGAAATGCAGGCCGGGCAGGCCGGTCTTAGTCGATGAGCTGTGAGCTCGTGTTAGTAGGTGGCCGCCCCTGCGACTCGCCCGGATGCGCTGCGAGCGCGGATCCGTAGTTGTCGTTTCGCCCGTCTGCTCCCCTCGAACCGAACGACTGGAGGCAGATGATGCGCAGATGCATCGGCTTGGACGTGCACCGCGACTTCGCCCAGGTGGCGATCTGGGAGGGCGGTGTCGTCCGCGACGCCGGCCGGGTGTCGACGTCCCCGGAAGCCCTGCGGGACTTCGCCGAGCTGCTCGGCCCTGACGATGAGGTGGCACTGGAGGCCACGATGAACACCTCGGCGATCGCCGCGCTCCTCGCTGCTCATTGTCAGCGAGTGGTGGTGTCGAACCCGTTGAAGACCCGTGCCATTGCCGAGGCGAAGGTCAAGACCGACAAGGTCGACGCCCGGGTGCTGGCCGAACTGTTGGCCGCCGACTATCTGCCGTCGGTGTGGCTGGCCGACGACAACACGCGGGCGTTGCGGCGCCAGGTCGCCCGCCGGGTCCATATCGTGCGGCAACGCACCCGGCTCAAGAACCAGGTGCAAGCCGTCCTGGCCCGCAACTTGCTGCCCCGCTGTCCGGCCGCCGACCTGTTCGGCCACAAGGGTCGCCGCTGGCTGGCCACCCAGCCACTGCCCGATGATGAAGCGGTCACCGTGGCGGCGTTGCTGCGCCAGCTCGACTTCCAGGGTGAGGAACTCCGTCTACTCGACGCTGCCCTTGCCGAGGACGCACTGCGGCGACCCGACGTGCTCCGGTTGATGACGATCCCCGGCGTCGACATGGCCGTCGCCGTTTCGCTGGTGGCGACGGTCGGTGACTTCTCCCGGTTCTCATCACCGAACAAGCTGGTCAGCTACTTCGGGCTCAACCCGAAGGTCCGCCAGTCCGGCGGGCTTCCAGCGGTGCACGGCCACATCTCCAAGCAGGGACGCGCCTACGCCCGCGGGATGCTTGTCGAAGCGGCCTGGGTGGCGTCCAAGGCGCCCGGACCGCTCCACGCCTACTACGAGCGGATCAAGGCCCGACGAGGGTTCCAGATCGCCGTCGTCGCCACCGCGCGCAAGCTCGCCGTGCTGTGCTGGCACCTCATCCGCACCGACACCGACTACGCCTTCGCCCGCCCATCACTCACCGCCAAGAAGCACCGCGCGCTGGAGCTACGCGCCGGACACCCCAGCCGGCGCGGGCAACGCGGCACCGCCGCCGCCTACTCACTGAGAGACGTGCGCAACCGCGAACGCGCAGTGCTCGAGCATGCCGAGGCCGTCTACAACCACCTCGTCGCCGGGTGGCAACCACAACGATCGCGGGCCATGACCGGGGGTTGACACTTTCATCCGTGGTCTTGAGGTGGATCCAGTGCTCGGCCGGGAAGTCGTAGAAGGCGAGCAGGGCGTCGAGGTCGTCGACGATCTTGGCGACCGCCTTGGGCCACTTGGCGCCGAACTCGTGCGCGAATGCGTGCACAGCCCGCAGCGCGTGATCGCGGTCTTCGGCGTCGCGGATCTCGGCCAGCATCCGCCGAGCCGTCGGGTGCGCCGACTTCGGCAGCGCGGCTAGGACGTTGGCGACCTTGTGCACCCAGCACCGCTGGCTCTTCGTCTTGGGCCAGACGTCGCGCAGCGCCGCCCAGAACCCGAGCGCACCATCGCCGACGGCCAGCACCGGCGGCCGCATCCCGCGGCTGTGCAGGTCTCGTAGCAGGTCGGCCCAGCTGTCGGTCGACTCCCGGTAGCCGTCGCCGATGGCGACGAGCTCTTTGGTGCCGTCGACACGCACGCCCACGACCACAAGAGTGCACAGACGCGCTTCTTCGAGGCGGATGTTGAAGTGGATGGCGTCGACCCACACGTACACGTAGTCGACGTTCGACAGGTCCCGGCGCATGAACGCGTCACGCTCGGCCTGCCACTGCTTGGTCAGCCGCGTGATCACCGAGGAGCTCAACCCGGCCGACGAGCCGAAGAACTGCTCGAGCGCCGGCACGAAGTCACCGGTGGACATGCCGTGCAGATACATGAGCGGCAGCACCTCGGCCACCTTCGGGCTCTTGCGGCACCACGGCGGGATGATCGAGCTGCGGAACCGCACCCGCTCGCCCGTCTCCTCGTCGACGCGCTTGTCGTTCACCCGTGGTGCTTCGATCTCCACCGGCCCGGCGCCGGTCGTGATCGATCGGGGTTCGGCACGCCCGTTGCGCACCACCAGCCGCCGGCCCCGCTCGTCCCGCTCGCCGGCGTGCGCTTCGATGTACGCGTCGACCTCAGCCTCCAACGCGGCCGCCAGCATCCGTCGAGCGCCCTCACGGACGATCTCGTCCAGCATCGACGGCGAGTGCTCGCCCGTCGGACCATCGGTCACTACTCTCAACATCGGCGTTCCTTCCTCGCCGGCGTTGCAGCGCCGGCAGAGCTCGTTCTGGTTCAACGAGGAAGGTACGTCGCGCCCTCGAACGAGTGGCCGATCCACAACTTCAGGTCATACCTCCGCTCGTGGTCGGCCTCTCCCTCACCGTCACGGCAATGCGCGCTGGCGCATCGACCGGCCATGACTACGGCCACCACGTCGCCGCCTGTGCGCGAACCATGGGCTTCAACGGCACCCACAACCCAGGCATGCACCACGGCTTCGCTGGCTGGGACGGCACTCACTGCTAGGTGTAGACCCGCCCGCGGCCGCACAGCAGGTGAGCCTTGGCTCCGTGCCGCCCACGCGCTCCTGCCACCGAGTGTCTCGGCTGTGCAAGGCGGCGTCGGCGCCAGATCCGGCCCGGATCGACGTCGCGAACAGAATCACTGTCTTGCCCGGGTGGCCGGGCCACCCGGGCAAGACCCGCCCGCAGAAGCACCAGGGGCGCCCGTTGAGGGTCGTGGTGGGGTTCCGGCCGCTTCGCCGGCCATGCCGCAGACGGTGACCATGGTGCCGAGTCTGCGCAA
>DATFOP010000418.1:0-3782 GCA_035265505.1 Propionibacteriaceae bacterium
ACCAGTTGGGTGCGCACCTGGTGCACGCCGGATGGGCTGGCCATCTGGGCGACGACGCGGCTCGCGTCGGGAGGCTGGATCAGGACCTCGTCGACGGCCGTCGACGTGGCCTCCAGGATGCGCTCCGGCGGCGGGCCGAACGCCCCCACGCCCTCGGCGCTGCGCAGGTACCACTCGTCACCACCCGCGACGGACTCGACGGAGTGGTTCAGGGCGGCGCCGATCCGGTCGGCGGCCTCGGCGGGGTCGCCCGTACCGGGCGTGCCGAGCACATCGGAGAGGTCGCACTCCACACGCTCGAACCGTGACTGTCCCTCGTCGACGAACATCACTGTTGGGGTATCCCGACCGATCGCTCGTTCCTCGGTAGAGGCATGAGCGAGAACACTAGCCGGGCTTCGCCCCATGCCCGAAGGCGTGCCTCGGCTGGTCGCGTCGGCGTCGGGGCTCCGGCCGGCGGGATTGTGACCGTGACCGGCGTGCCGGTCCGGTGTATGAACCGCGTGGAGCGGTTGGTGGGCCGTGCTGGCCGCCCGTCGACCGGAGCCAGCCATGACCGTAGCGCGCAGCGTCGCTGATGTCCTCGACGATCACGTCGTCTTCGAGGTGGAGTCGATCGACCGGATGTACCTCAACGTGTGGCAGCCCCGATTGGCCTACGGCGGCGGAGTGCAGGGCTTCTTCGTCGCCCACCGCGGCTACCACTACGCCTCCACCGCGTTGATGGACCCGATGACCAAGACGTTCGTCGCTGACATCCACGGCTTCGTCGCCGCCCGCGGGCTGGATCTGGTCAGCTTCGCCAAGGGTCAGCGCAAGGACGACCTCGCCCAACAGTTCCTGGCCACGTTCACCGACGAGGAGGGGGTGCTGTTCGTCGGCCGGGCCCAGGAGAAGGCCGGGGTGTGGCGCACCCAACGGCGTTACAGCCCATCGACCGGCGGCAGCTACGCCTGGCTGGTCCGCTCCACGGCGTTCATCAACTTCTTCTACTTCTACTGCGTGGACGCCGACTTCGGCCCGTTCTTCCTCAAGTTCAGCACCTACTTCCCCTACACCGCCAAGCTGTGCATCAACGGCCACGAGTGGGCCGTGCGACACGAGGGCGCACGGGATGAGTGAATTCACCATTTGGAGGTTCGACTGATGTCGTAGGTGTGGATCCGGGCCAGTGTTCAGTGGCCTGTCCCCAGCCTGGCGTGCGTTGCGGGCAACTGCTTCGTGCGAAGCCCAGGTGGTCAAGCCCAAGGGTTCCCGTTCCATCCGGGAGTCACAGGTGAAGGGGAAGATCGAAAGGACGAACGAGAGTGAACCTCTGATGATGCCTCGTCACGTGGAACCCCGCTGATGGGATGCTGTAGTGGGGTAGAGGACTGGCCGCTGGGAAGCGGCAGGCGACGGCTAAGGAGGCCTAGTTAGCCGGGGAACACCGCCGTCCCGGGGTATAGGAGGCGTCCGACCCGGTCGCGTCTCGCCCGTGTGCAACGTGACAATCCCGATGAGGTCCGGGTGTGTATCCGCACTCGGTAAGCCGACCGTGAGGAAGGCCAATCCCGCAGCGGGGGAAGGAAGACTCAAGAAGCGAATGCCGGTGGTCGAAAGACAGCAGGAAACTGGGACATCACGGCCGACCTCCATCGGTCTGTCCCACATAACTGGCCGGATAAGGGCTGATGCCCGACCTGAAAGGGTGCTGACGTGAGTTTGGTGATCCTGTGAAGCAACATTGACTGACGACGCCGGAACCGAAGGGCAAGTTGGACGCCATGACGATATCCACGGATGCGGCCGATGTACTGGCTCGTGCTTCGTTGTGGTGAACGGACCGGACGACGAACTCCTGGACTGGTCGTCGATTGATTGGCGACAAGCCGAGCAGAACGTACGACGTCTGCGGCAACGAATCTTCACGGCATCGCAAGCAGGCGACCTGGCTAAAGTCAGGAATCTGCAAAAGTTGATGCTCCGCTCCCACGCCAACGCGCAGGTCAGCGTCCGGCGAGTAACGGAGATCAACGCTGGGCGCTCGACGGCCGGGGTCGACGGTAAGGTCGCGCTGCTGCCAGAGGCCAGGGCTGACCTGGTCAACTGGCTGCAGTACGGGTCCGACTCGTGGGCTCCACACCCCGTCAAGCGTGTGTACATCAGGAAAGCCAATGGGCGACAGCGCCCGCTCGGAATTCCCGTGATTGCCGACAGATGTCTTCAAGCTCTGACCGTCAACGCGCTGGAACCCGAGTGGGAAGCACGGTTCGAACCGCGATCCTATGGATTCCGGCCGGGCCGTGGCTGCCATGACGCGATCGAGGCTATCTATGAGGCGGGAAAGGGGAAGAACCCTCGCCGCACATGGGTACTTGACGCGGACTTGGCGGCGGCATTCGACCGCATCGACCATGACCATCTCCTGGCGTCACTGGGCACGTTCCCGGCAAAGGGGAGGATAGCTCGATGGCTGAAGGCGGGAGTGGTTGAGAAAGGTTGGTTCACGCCCACCGAGGAGGGGACTCCACAAGGAGGTGTGATCAGTCCCGTGCTGCTCAACGTTGCCTTGCACGGCATGGAGACCGCCGCCGGGGTCCGCTACCGTAAGCTCGGCAGTGACGCCGCGCATACGGCAGTGGGCGCTCCGGTTTTGGTCAGATACGCCGACGACCTTGCCGTCCTGTGTCACTCACGTGAGCAGGCCGAACAGGTCAAAGCACAGCTTGCCGCATGGCTGGCCCCCAGGGGTCTTGCCTTCAACGAGGAAAAGACACGTATTGTTTCCCTCGACGAAGGCTTCGACTTCTTGGGGTTCAACGTCCGTCGTTACCGCGCCAAGCTGTTGATCAAACCGAGTACGGCGGCTTTGCGACGGGTCCGGAAACGGCTTGCCGCGGAGGTAAGGGCTCTCCGTGGATCCAACGCCGATGCGGTGATCAGTACCCTCAACCCGATCATTCGGGGTTGGTCGGCCTACTACCGGACGGCGGTGTCCAGCCGGACTTTCGCTCAGCTGGATACCTACATGTGGAAGCTCACTTACAAGTGGGCCAAGCACAGCCACGCGAACAAACCGCGACACTGGGTCACAAGCCGGTACTACGGCGCGTTCAACACGTCCAGGCGCGACCGATGGGTGTTCGGAGCCCGCGAATCCGGCTTCTACCTACGGAAGTTCACCTGGACAAAGATCGTCCGACATCGGATGGTGCCCGGCACTGCGTCGCCCGACGATCCGGCTCTGGCGAAGTTCTGGGCCGGGAGGCGTCGCAAACAGAAGACTCCACTGGACCGCGCCAGACTGCGTCTGCTACAGGCACAGCATGGCCGCTGCCCGGCCTGCGGAGACCTCCTGCTGCATGCCGACCACGAGCCGCAAAGCCCCCACGAGTGGGAGCAGTGGATCAAGACCACCCGCACCGCGATCCGCAAACAAGCGATCACCGCGGATGCGGTTCCCGGCCCGTCGGACGATCCCGTCACATTCCACCTGATGCACACCCACTGCCACCGTCGACTCACCGCCGACGCGGCAAGGGGCCAGCACCGCAGAACTGCACGCGAGCCCATAGGGATTGCTTGAGCCGTGATGCGGTTAGCGCCGCACGTCCGGTTCTTAGGGGGGACCGCCGCAGCAATGCGGCGGTCCTACCCGACAAGCGCCGAGCCGCCACGGCGGGGATCGGGTTCACCGCCCTGGACAACGGATTCGCCGCGCTCGACGATCCCGCTGACGTGGCGGCGGTGCAGGAAATCTGCGACGGGCTGACCGCGGAGGCCATCGACAAGCTGGTCCG
>DATFOP010000419.1:0-8466 GCA_035265505.1 Propionibacteriaceae bacterium
CCATCCGCCTGGCCGCGCTCCGGGAATTCCTTGGCATGTCGGGGACAATATCGAGGTGCCGACTTATCGCGATGATGCGATCGTGCTGCGCACCCACAAACTGGGCGAAGCCGACCGGATCATCACGATGCTGAGCCGACGGCATGGCAAGGTGCGGGCGGTCGCCAAAGGAGTGCGGCGTACGTCGTCGAAGTTCGGCGCCCGACTGGAACCGTTTTCCCACATCGACCTGCAGTTCGCCACCGGCCGCACGCTGGACGTGGTAACCCAAGTGGAGTCGTTGGACGCCTTTGGGGAGCCGTTGACCGACGACTATCCCGCCTACACCGCGGGGCAGGTGATGCTGGAAACCGCGGACCGGCTGGTCGTCGAGGAGCGGGAGCCGGCGGTGCAGCAGTATCTACTGCTCGTCGCCGCCCTCCGAGTCTTGAACTCGGGGACCTCCGATGGCCCGCGGCCCGCGACATTGATCTTGGACTCGTACCTGCTCCGAGCGCTCGCCATTGCCGGCTACGCACCATCGTTCACCGACTGCGCGCGGTGCGGGGTGGAGGGACCGCATGACGCCTTCTCCCCTGCATCAGGTGGCGTCGTGTGCGGCGTCTGTCGGCCGCCTGGATCAGCCCGTCCCGCTGCGGAGACGCTGCATCTCCTCGGCGCCTTGCTCGAGGGCCGCTGGCAGGACACACGCGACGTGCCTGGTCCGGTTGCGCGAGAAGCCAGCGGGATCACATCGGCGTTCGTGGCCTGGCACCTCGACCGAAATCTGAGGTCGCTTGCGCATGTCGAGCGTTAACCCCGACTGGCCGCCCCCCGATCCCCGATCCGTCCCTCAACGCCAGCCCTCTCGTGCAGCCTACGTCCTGCCAATCATCCTGCCGCTGATCTTGGTAGTCTTGCTGGCTGCACCTGTGGGCATCGCTCTGGGCCTGCGGGCGAGTTCGTCGACCGACCGCGAAGCCGGGTCTGGCACCGGCTCAGCCGGAGAACCCGGCGTCGGCGATCCCTATTTCCCCGACGCCGGCAGCAGCGGCTATGACGTGATCAAATACGAGATCGCGATCGACTGGGATGCAGGTTCCGAAAGCATGCGCTCGACGACCACGATCACCGCTCGCGCCAGCCAACCGCTCTCCTCGTTCTATCTCGACCTTGCGCTCCAGACAGACAAGGTCGAAGTGAACGGACAGGATGCCAGCTTCGAGAAGCGGGACTTCCAAGACGTCCGGGTCGTTCCGGCTGCCCCGATCACCGCCGAATCAACGTTCGAGGTAGTGGTCAATTATTCAGGGGCACCCGGGCGGCTCAGCCGGGACAGGGTGCGGCCCTGGTGGAGCAGCAATCAAGAGTGGACGGTCGCGGGCGAGCCGGAAAGCGCCGCGTGGTGGTTTCCGTCCAATGATCATCCGTCAGACGTGGCGCTGATGGACATCTCGATCCGGGTGCCAGCTGATCTTCAGGCCATCAGCATCGGCCGCCTTGAGTCCGCGGACACAGGTACGGAAAACGACTTCAACACCTGGCGGTGGATATCCCGGCAGCCGCTGGCGACCTACCTTGCATTCATCGCCATCGGGAAATATCAGATCGAGCAAGGCGTTGTCGACGGCCGCCCGTACGTTTACGCCGCCTCCATGCAGCTGTCGGCAGAGCACCGCAGTCGCGTTCTAGGGCAGTTGCGAAAGTCAGCGTCCACGATTCGCGTCCTGGAGCAGATGTTCGGTCCGTACCCCTTCACCGAGATCGGTGGCGTCGTACCCGCTCATCGGCTCCAATTTGGTGGCTTGGAGACCCAGACTCGGCCGGTGTACAACGCCAAGTCGATACTGAACGACGATTACGCGCCGGTGCTCATCACTCACGAGCTCGCTCACATGTGGTTCGGCGACAACGTGACCCTCCGCGAGTGGAACGACATCTTCAACAATGAGGCGTACGCATCGTGGGCCCAGTGGGGATTGGCCGAGCGAACGGGTGGCCGCACCGCCAACGCGGCTCTGAACGCTGCCTACGAGCGGACCAAGGACGAGGCTCGCTTCTGGCAGGTCACGATGATCGACCCGGGTGCCGACGACCTGTTCAGCACGGTATACGTCCGCGGTCCGATGGCGCTTCAGGCGTTGCGTAATGTGATCGGCGACGAGGCATTCTTCGCCCTGGCCAGGGACTGGAGTCAACGCCCGGGGAGCCGCAGCCTGGAGGACTGGATGGCGGCCGCCCAGTCGCACACGACAATCGACCTGCAGCCATTCTTCGACGCCTGGATCTTCGCCCCCGTAGCCCCCGAGAGGACCGCCGAGAACGGCTTCAGGGACTAACCCTGTCATGCGTCCGTCGGCGGCGCTCGCCAACAACGGCGGACTATCCTCACCACTCCCCGCACCGCCCTCATCCGAACTTTGAGCCCCGTCGGCGTTCCTTGAGCCCGAAGGACAGGGCTCGAGGCGTGCCGGCGGGGCTCAAGGTCGCGAACGAGCGAAGGCCTGGCGGAGATGACTGGCAATCTCATGAGGCCGGGCAAGATCGGCCCAGGTCCATCGGACGACCTGCCACCCCGCGCCGCGCAGCGCATTTTCCCGTAGCTTCTCCGGATAGACCGCGTCATCGGGCGCCTCCCCCGGTTTGAGCAGTCGCCCGTACTTTGTCCTGCCGTCGAATTCTCCGAGGGTGTGGAACTGGTCCCAGGCGAAGTCCGCACGTCCAATGACCCGGCCGAGCTCGTCGTAGATCTCCTGCTGCGGCTCTGGTGACGGTATGCCACAAGTGAAGAAAGCCACACGACTTCGGGACTCGCCCGGACTCTCGCTGCGTCCGTCAAGGAACGGGGTGACGCGCCGGGCTTGGATAACTCCGGGCCATCGCCGCATCCGAGCCACACAATCCTCAATGTCGCCACGCGAAACGCCTTGACGCAGCGCCGCGTCACCGGTGACCACCGCCGACTCGAACCTCAGGGATCGCGCCAAGTCAGCAACGGTACGCGCCAGGGTGGTTACGGCTACCCCATCGATGACAACCACATCGCCCGCATCCAGGGGCGCAGCGTGCAGCTGGATCGCCGAGCGTGCCTTGCCGCCTGGAACTTCGCCGCGGGTCAGCTGCACCCGTCTCATCGAGGTGGCAAACAACGGCAGTCCGTGGAGCACCGCTGCTGGCGTATGGCTGACCACAGCGTCGGGGGCGAGTAGCGGGAACGTGGCACGCACGAGACGGCGATGCTGCTCCATTGGGTCCAACGATTCAGTCGCGGGCGGTCCGTAGGCTCCACGCCTGATCCGCGTCAGGTCGCCTTTCCGTACCAGCCTGGACAGCTCGCCCGCCGTGTATCCGACATCACGAAGCTCGCTGGTTCGTCGCAGAAACTCCACGTCTCAACGCGACCACGAAAGTGGCCGCCTTCGAGCGCGTCAGGGAGATCTGTGGATGGTGGGACTTGCGCCAGGCCGTCCTGTGGATAGCGCAACGTCACCCACCCCGGGCATCCCGACTTTGAGCCGTTTGGCACGCCTCGAGCCCGCTCCTAAGGGCTCGAGGCGTGCCGGCGGGGCTCAAGTCCGGAGTTAGGGGCTCGAGGCGTGCCGGGGGGGCTCAAAGTCGGGCTATTTAGGAGCGGTGGGATTGGACTCGGTCGACGGCGGAGGTGACAGCCTTGAGGGATGCGGTGACGATGTTGGCGTCCATGCCGACACCCCAGGCGACCTGACTGTCCTCCCCGGACCCGACCTCGCACTCCACGTACGCGGCAGCGAGCGCGTCGCCGCCGGCAGAGAGGGCGTGTTCTGAGTAGTCGAGAACACGGACCGGAAAGCCGAGCGCCGAGATGGCATCAACGTAGGCCGATACGGGCCCATTGCCCTCGCCGATGATCTCCCGGCGCTGGCCGTTCAAAGTCACGATCGCGTTCACCGAGTCGATCTGCCCCGTGCCCGTAGCACTGGTCACGCTGACCAACTCCAGCGGCGTGTCCCGACCCAGGTACTCGGTGGAGAAGATGGCCCAGAGTTCTGCTGGCGTCACTTCACCGCCGCCGGCGTCGGTTCGCGCCTGCACCACCTGAGAGAACTCAATCTGCAGTCGGCGCGGCAGATCCAGGTTATGCTCGGACTTCATGATGTAGGCCACGCCGCCCTTGCCGGACTGGGAGTTGACCCGGATCACCGCCTCGTACGTGCGGCCCACGTCATACGGGTCGATGGGCAGGTACGGCGCCTCCCAAGCGATTTCCCGGACGCCGATGCCCTGCTCCTTCGCCCGGATCTCGAGATCCTCCAGACCCTTCTTGATCGCATCCTGATGGCTGCCGGAGAAGGCGGTGTAGACCAGATCGCCCGCGTACGGATGGCGCGGGTGAACGGGCAGGTTGGTGCAGTACTCCACCGTGCGACGGATCTCGTCGATGTCGGAGAAGTTGATCTTGGGGTCGATTCCTTGTGTGAACAGGTTCATGCCCAAGGTGACCAAATCGACATTGCCGGTCCGCTCGCCGTGACCGAACAGGCAGCCTTCCACCCGATCGGCCCCGGCCATCAAGGCCAGCTCCGTCGCGGCCACCGCTGTGCCCCGATCGTTGTGCGGATGCAGGGAGATCGCCACGTGCTCCCGGTTGTGCACATGCCGGCCGAACCACTCGATGAGGTCGGCGTACGTGTTCGGCGTGCACATCTCCACGGTTGCCGGCAGGTTGAGGATGATCTCGCGACCGGCGGCCGGGTGCCAGACATCCATCACCGCGTTGCAAACCTCCACGGCAAATTCCGGCTCGGTCCCGGTGAAGATCTCCGGTGAGTACTCATAGCCGAACTCGGTGTCGCCGAGGTATTGCTCCCCGTACTTCATCACCAGCTCGGTGCCTCTCGTCGCCAACGCCATGCATTCGGCTCGGTCGACATGGAACACCACCCGACGGAACAGCGGTGCCGTCGCGTTGTACATGTGGATGGTCGCCGCCTTGGCACCGACCAGGGACTCCGCAGTCCGCTCGATCAGGTCTTCCCGAGCTTGGGTCAGCACGGACACCGTCACGTCGTCGGGAATCTTGTCGCCCTCGATCAGCTGCCGCACGAAGTCGAAGTCGATCTGGCTCGCCGATGGAAAGCCGATCTCGATCTCCTTGTAGCCCATCCGCACCAGCAGCTCGAACATCTTGTGCTTGCGCGCCGGAGTCATGGGATCGATCAGTGCCTGATTGCCGTCTCGGAGGTCGGTGCTGAGCCACCGCGGCGCGGACGTGATGCGCTTGGTCGGCCACGTCCGGTCCGGCAGGTCGACCGGGGTGTACGCGCGGTAGCGCCCGTACGGCATCTGGCTGGGTTGCTGCACCGGTACCGATTGCACCCGGGTGCCGAATTCATTGCGTCCTGAACTCGGGTCTACGTGCTCTGAGGCAGCAGTCACGCGCTCTGAGCGTGTCGAAAAGCTGGGGTTGGAACTGGTCATTGTCATCCTCGCTGGCTGATACGGGTGGGCGAGCACGCGCGAACTCCGCAGCGAGGATGCCGGCCCCTAGGAGGCCTCGCTGCGGCAGCGAAGGAGGAGCAGCGCGTACCCGCGCAGGACTCCCGGCTTGACCACGTGGTCACTGTAGCCCACCCGGCTTGACACGCCAAGCGCAATGCGGCGCACGGCAAAACCCCTGGCGCAACTCCGGTACAGCAGTGCACGCTGGTGGAATGCCATTCGTACGCGTACATCCCGGTGATGCCGAAGCGATCCAAGTGACCACCGACATCTTCAATGCGGCGCGTCCGGTGGATGACCCGGACAGCTCTCCGGCCATCGCCGAGCTGGTCGCCGCCGATATCGAATTCGGCTGGGATATGAATCCAGCCATCCATTACCTCTACACCCCTTCGGATGGTGAGGCGCCGGTCGGAGTGCTTTCCCTTGACATGCCGAAGCACGACAATTTGCAGCTCGTGTGGATCGGAATCACCGTTCATCCTGATCATCGTCGCCGAGGACACGGCACCGCGATCATGAATGAAGCGCTTCGCCAGGCCAAGGAGGCCGGCCGCGCGATCATCTGGGTGGGCGTCGCCGAAGATGATCTTGGTGGCCAGGCTTTCGTTGAGAAGTTCAGCTTCCGTTACGCCAGCCACGACGCCCGGCGGCGGCAACGATTGGCCGAAGTGGATTATGGCGAGATCGACCGCCTGTACGCCCAGGCCGTCGAAGCAGCATCGGACTACCGGATCGAGCGGCTCACTTCCCCGGTTCCTGACGAGGTGCTGGCGGAACTGGTCGAGGTCACAGCGGCCATCAACGACGCGCCGGCAGGGACGCTGACCTACGAGGACGAGGTCTTCGATACGGTTCGGCTTCACGACATCGAAACCGCCCGGCAGAAGCGTGGCGACATCCTCTACCGGGTGGTGGCCCGCCACCGCAGCACGGGCAAAGTCGGCGGTCACACGCAGGTGGTGTTCAATCCGCTCGAGCCGAATCTGGGACACATCGGCGACACCGCGGTCGACCGCGCTCACCGAGGGCACCGGTTAGGGCTGCTCCTCAAGATCGACATGATGCGCTGGCTCGCTCACGAACAGCCGCAGCTGGAGACACTCGAAACCTGGAACAACGTCGACAATCGCTACATGATCAACGTCAATGAGGCAATTGGTTACCGGCTCTCTCGCGTCTTCAACGCGTACGAACTGAAGCTCGAAGAGGCGGCCGGATACGGCGCGAATCAGAAGGTGGTTCAGCCAGCGGTCTCGTGACGGTTAGAAGCCGAGCCGGTTGAGGTGCTTAGGGTCCCGCTGCCATTCCTTGAGCACCTTGACCCGCAGGTCGAGATAAATGGGAGTGCCCAGCAGCGCCTCGATCTGCTGACGAGCCGCGGCGCCGATCTCGCGCAGCCGCGAGCCGCGATGGCCGATCAGGATGCCCTTCTGGGAGTCGCGCTCGACGATCATGGAGGCGAACACGTCGAGAAGCGGCTTGTCTGCGGAGCGGTCCGGCCGAAGCCTCATCTCCTCCACGCTAACGGTGATGGAGTGTGGCAACTCCTCCCGCACACCGTCGAGCGCAGCTTCCCGGATCAACTCGGCGACCAGTGTTTCCTCGGGCTCGTCGGTCAAAATCCCGTCGGGGTAGAGCTGAGGGCCCTCCGGGAGCAATTCCGCCAGCACATCGGACAGGACGTCAAGTCGATCATTGGTGACCGCGGACACCGGCACGATATGCGCCCAGTCGATGCCATGTTTCGCTTCCAGCGCGGCGATTCCCAGAAGATGCTCCCCCAACTGATGTGGCGATGTCAGATCCGACTTGGTGGCGATGGCGACAAGACTCCGCGTTTTCGGCAGTGCGGCGATCTGACCGACCAGGTAGTTGTCTCCAGGCCCGATGCGCTCGTTCGCCGGCAGGCAGACGCCGATCACGTCGACCTCGGTCCAGGTGCCGCGGACAAGTTGGTTGAGTCGCTCCCCGAGCAGCGTACGGGGCCGGTGCAGGCCCGGTGTATCGATGACGATCAGCTGGGCATCCGAGCGGGTGACGATGCCGCGAATGGCGTGCCGAGTGGTTTGCGGCTTCGCTGAGGCGATGGCGATCTTGCTGCCCACCAGAGCGTTGGTCAACGTCGACTTGCCGGCGTTCGGGCGGCCGACGAAACAGGCGAAACCGGATCGGAACGACATCGCATCAGAGCTTGTCGATGACAGCCCATCGACGGACTCAGAGAGCGGCCCTTCGACAGGCCGAGGGCGCATATCCGCAGGCTCACGGCGCCTATCCGCAAGCTCAGGACGCGGGTCGGAGGACTCGGGGGGCGGCTGCACCGTCACGCCTCGATCAGCCCGCGCACGACACCAGCGGCATCCACCGACCAGACCGCTACACCTTCACCGGGCAGATCGTTGATCAGAGCAAGATCGCTCTCGCTTGGATGAGCTTCGCCGGCTACGGCAACCGCTTCTAGACCGGACGCGCCGGAGGAGACGGCCATGGCGATAGCCACGGCTATGGCCGAGAGGCGCAAGTGCGGAAGGTCCACGCTGGCTCCCGCGTAGGTCCGCCCATCGGTGTCGCGCACGCACGCCGCTTCCCGGGCTTGCGAGCGGGCCAGCGACGCACGGGCCAGATCAATGATCTTGACATCCTCAGGATCGGTGGCCTGAAGGTCCTCGCTCATGTACCCAACTCGCGGGTGGGCACGTTGATTGCGGCCCTCGCCTCTCCCGTCATGAAGCCCGCAGGGCAGGGTCGGAGACGAATCCTGTCGCCGCCTCCGCACGTCGCGCCTCGTCGGTTCCATCGGCGTCGATTGGGCTGACGATCACCGTGCCGATCCGGTTTCGACGCCCGGTAGACCGCTCGGCCACGAGTTCCAGTCCCGCGTACTTGACGACCGAGCCAGCGATAGGCACCTTGTTCAGCTGCTTGGCCATCAGCCCGCCCACGGTTTCCACATCCTCTTCATCGAGCTTCATGCCGAACAAGTCCCCCAGTTCGTCAACGGGCAGC
>DATFOP010000420.1:0-7820 GCA_035265505.1 Propionibacteriaceae bacterium
CGGAGTAGGTGATCATCGCGACCATCGAAAGGGCCACGGGCACCGGGTCGCGGTGGGTACATACGACGGCCACGCCGGGGAAGACCCTCTCGAGCACCGGGAGCTGCTCGAGGTGCTGAGGCGACTTGAGCAGCCAGCGCCTGCCACCCCGTAGGAACTGCAGCGCCTTGAGCTGGGTGGCCAAATACTCGTAGGTCGAGGTCTGGTCGTGCGCCAGGTAGTAGTCGCGCCAGCGCGGCACGTGCGCGAGGGTCTCCATCAACATCGTGGAGAAATCGTTGGCCAGAAGCTGGATCTCCTCATGGACGTGCTCGGTCGTCATCTCGTGCATGAGCGCGAAGTGCGGCATGACGAAGTTCATCACCTGAACCGCGACGTCCATCCGCGCCGCGCGAGGGTCCGGCTTGATTCCCACCTCGGCGGGCAGGGGGAACGGCTCGAAGCTCTCCCAGTACGGCAGCGTGCGGAACGTTCCCGCGGCGCCGAGCAGATTGTGCAGGTGCGTGGTGCCCGTGCGCGGCAGACCCGCGATGACCACCGGCGGCAGCAGTTCGATGTCGTGGATCTCGGGGTGGCGCGTCAGCAGGTCGGTGAGCAGCAAGCGGTTCTTGAGCCACTGCGACAACTGGCCGAAGAAGTTGACGATGCCCGGCCCGTGCATGTCGTCGATGTCGTGCAGCGCTGCAAGGTAGACGTCGAGTCGTTCTCGGTAGTCGTCGGGCCCGAAGTCGTCGAGGCCGGTGTCCGCAATCGCTTTGGCGTGCAACGCATCAGCGTCAAGCGGGCAGTCGACCGCCAGCGCCGTCATCATGTCGCGGATCTGCTGGGCCTCGGGGCTGAATCGGGGCTCGCCGAGATCGTCGAGAGGGATGAGATCCGATGTGGTGTGGGTCACAGGGACTTATGTTACTCTGAGTTTCGTAATGAGAACAGACCTCGGCCGACCGCGGGATTCACGCATCGACGCTGCAGTGCTCCAAGCCACGGTCGACCTGCTCGGCCAGAGCGGGTATGCCGGGCTCTCGGTCGATGCGATCGCGCAGCGGGCCGGTACCAGTAAGCCCGCGATCTACCGGCGCTGGCCGAGCAAGGCGCATCTCGTCCACGAAGCGGTGTTCCCTCTGAGCGACGCCACCGAGCTGCCAGACACCGGATCGCTGGCCGGCGATGTGCGCGAGATGATGCGCCGCACGGTGTTGGTGTTGACCACCCCGGCCGCGCGGGCTGCCCTTCCGGGACTGGTCGGCGAGATGGCCGCCGACCTGACCTTGCACGCCGCGCTGCTGGAGCGCTTCAGTGGCATCCTCGCGACCGGCATGACCGAACGTCTAAACAAGGCCATGGCGCGCAACGAGGTTCGACCCGACGTGACCGCGGCGGAAGTAACCGAAGCGCTCGGGGGCATCACCTTCCTGGCACTGCTCACTCGCGGCGCTGAGCTGGACGACACCTGGGTCGAGCGCACGGCCACCCTGATATTGAGAGGAATCCGCGCATGACTCATGAAGCGACAGCGGCGTGGCGCGAACTGCTCGACACCCTCGGCGCGCTCGACCGCTCCTTCCTCGAGGGCGATCGGGCGGTCGGCGACGACCGGCACATCGCCGACGGCTACCGCATGCTCGCGACAACGCTGGGGGTGGCCTTCGACACCTACCTTTTCGCCGAGCCCAGCAGGCCGATGTTCGTGGAGGTCAACACGCCGTTCCGACGCGACCGGCGATGGGGCGGCGACAATACCGACGCCTACTACCACATGTGCCCGGTGGACCCGAAGCGCCGCTATCGCATCAGCGGCAACAAGGGTGACAGCGTGTACTTTTCGGTAACCGCTTACAACGAACCGTCGCCAGGCACCTGGTCCGACCGGATCGTGGCGATCGTGCGCGACGACGATCTCGATATCGACGAAGCGGGCGACTTCTCGTTCGAGCTGGGGCCGACGGCCGATGCCGCAGTGTTGATGACCCGTGATTACCAGGCCGATCCGCTGACCGGCCGGCCCGTCAGGTGGCAGATCGAGGCGCTCGACGAGCCCGAACCGATACGGCACGGGGACGCCGAGACCGCGGCAGCCCTTCGGGCCGGCGCCGCCTGGCTGCGCACCATGTTCGCGATCGTTCCGCTCGCCGTCGGTGTGCGCGTTGACAACGTGCACACGCTCGGGCACGAAGTCGCCCAAGTCGCAAACCAATTCGCGGAGCCCTACAAAGTTCCGGACGCCAACTTCGGCTGGTCGGCCCGCGACGCCTGCTATGCGTACGGCAGTTTCGTGCTCGACGACGACGAGGCGCTGGTGATCACCCACCAGCCGCCGAAGTGCCGGTTCTGGAACCTCGTGGTGTGGAATCAGTTCATGGCCACTCACAACGTCAACGACGCACGCAGCTCGGTCAACGGGCACAGCGCGGTGCCGAACGCCGACGGCTCCGTCACCATCGTCGTCTCCCGGGGGATGACAGCGCATCCGAATTCCCTGACCACGCTGGGCTATCCGCGCGGCAATCTCGCCTTCCGATGGTTTCTCGCCGACCAGGTCCCGGCCCGGCCTCAGGTGCGGTTGGTGAAGGTGTCCGACGCGCCGACGAGTGTGGGCTGAGAAAGGGCGCGTTTCCGGACCAAGAGGCTCACTCGAAACGTGATGTCGCCGGTGATATCAGGTTTGGGAAGATTGGATGGTTCTAGGCCGCCAGTCACGTCACCGCGGCGATCATGTGCGGCACGCCGGCGCCCGGCGTCGCCACCACGATCAGCGTCGTCGCAGGAACTCGGGCGTCACGGGCTAACCACTCTTGCGGCGGAACTCCCGACGATGTTCAGCCGGACCGTGCGGCGTCGGCTGCTTGAGTCCGGCATCCTTGTGGTCAGCCGCGCTGGCTGTTCGGGCCTTCTTCCGCTCCAGCGCTTCCCGGAACTTGCGTTTGGTGTCGTCGTCGGGCGTGGGCGCCGAGTCTGATTCAGCCATGACCGCAGCGTATCTCTACCTCATCCCCGGCGGCATCCCATATACGTGCGAGATCGGCAGCGTCATCACCACCCGCCGGTCGTCGACCATGGCCCGCCGGTAGTCATCCCAGTCCGGATGCTCACCCGCGATATTGCGATACAACGCAATCAGGGCCTCAACGGTGTCGTCGTCGGGTGCGGCGGCGGGAGGTGTCAGCGTTGCGTCGCCCTCGGCGACGGCGTACGCCCAGCCGTCGTCGGAGCTGACGTGAATCGATGCCCGGGGGTCACGACGCAGGTTGCGGGTCTTGGCCCGCGGCTCGGTGATCGAGACCTGGATGGTCTGGTTGCGCTTGTCGAAGTAGTAGGACACATTCGACAGCTGCGGCCTGCCGTCGCTCTTGATGGTGGCCAGCACGCCCAGCGAGTTCCCGCTGAGCAGGGCCAACAGCTTGTCGTCGAATACGTGGCGTCCCATATCGGCAGCCTACGTCTGTCGGTTCGGCTCAATGCCTGTCTCCGTCGTCGAATCTACGATGAACGACATGACCCGATACGCGGCTTTCTTGCGCGGCGTCAACGTCGGCGGCGTCAACCTCAAGATGGCCGAGGTCGCCAAGGCGTTCGAAGAAGCCGGATTCACAAACGTGCGAACAATTCTGGCGAGCGGCAACGTCATCCTGGAAAGCCGTTCCGGGGTGGACGCGGTGAGGAAGATGGCCGAAACGGCGTTGCGCGAGGCGTTCGGCTACGACGCCTGGGTACTTGCCTACGACATTGAAACAGTGCGCGCCATCTCCGACAGCTACCCGTTCGAGCGGGACGTCGATGGCCACCACTCCTACGTCACATTCGTCACCGATGAGAAGGTGCTCGACGAACTCGCCGCGCTCGCCAAGCAGGCGGGGCCTGAGGAGAAGATCAAACGCGGAGAGGGTGTCATCTACTGGCAGGTGCCCAAGACCGGCACGCTGGACACCACGATCGGTAAGACGATGGGCAAGAAGCGCTACAAGTCCTCGACGACGACCCGCAACCTGCGGACTATCGACAAGGTTCTGCGATGAGCTCGACGCCGACGGTGAAGGCCGATGGCACGGTGTTGACCGGTGTCTCCGAGACCGCGCTGATGATCCTGCACGTGCGTGCGAACGAGGCGCGCAGGCCGGATTCCATCATCGACGACCCGATGGCGATCCAATTGGCCGACTCCATCGACTTCGACTTCGACTTCGCGAAGTTCGGCTTTTCCCGCCGCCAGGACATGGCGGTGCGTGCCGTGGCGTACGACAGGAACACCCGCCGCTATCTCGTCGACCATCCAAGGGCCACGGTGGTCGCACTCGCCGAAGGTTTACAAACCAGCTTCTACCGCCTCGTCGCCGCCGGCGTCGGTGACGAATTCCAATGGCTCACCGTCGATCTCCCTCCCATGGTCGACCTGCGCCGCAAACTCCTTCCGGCATCCGAGCGGATTCGGACGCTCGCACAGTCGGCCCTTGACTTCAGCTGGATGGATCAAGTCACAACAGAGCACGGCGTGTTCATCACCGCCGAGGGGCTGCTGATGTACCTGCAGCCTGACGACGCATTGCGACTGATCGCCGAGTGCGCCAAACGGTTTCCCGGCGGGCAGATGATGTTCGACCTCCCGCCGGCCCTGTTCGCCGCCTGGGCACGGCGCGGCATACGCACCTCGCTGCGATACCGGGTGCCACCGATGCCGTTCACCTTGTCCGTTTCAGACGCGGCAAATCTGGCCAACACGGTGCCGGGCATCCGGGCAGTGCATGATCTGCCGATGCCCGCCGGCCGCGGCAAAGTGCTCAACGCGCTGATCTGGACGGCGCAGCGGCTGCCGGTGCTGGATCCTGTCCGGCCGATACTGACGCTGCTGGAATTCGGCTAGTTCGGCCAGTCAGCCGAACGCCGACTCGACGTATCGCATCGCCTCGGCCTTGTCGATGCCCAGCGCGCGCGCCGCCGACACATACGTATGCGCCGCCGTCGCCATCGCGTCATCGGCTGGATCGACCCGCGCGACGAAAGTGCCCAAGCGGCCGCGGGTTTCGAGCATGCCCGCCGACTCCAACTCCCGATAAGCACGTGCCACCGTATTGACCGCCAGGCTCATCTTCCCAGCCAGTTCGCGGACCGTCGGCAATCGGGTACCCGGCGGCAGCGTGCCATCCCGGATCCCGTCGATGATCTGCGTTCTGAGCTGGTCGAAAAGCGGCTTGGCAGCACGTGGATCAACGCGTACCCAATCCCCCAACTCGGCCACGTGCTCAGTATCGCCTAAACCCGCTAGTTTGGTGGGGTGCAGGTAACGGTCCTCAGCGGAGCGGGCATTTCCGCCGAGAGCGGCGTGCCGACGTTTCGCGATGTCGAAACGGGGCTGTGGGCGAAGGTCGACCCTTACGAGATCTCTAGTGCACAGGGGTGGCGCGCCCACCCGGACAAGGTCTGGGCGTGGTACCTGTGGCGGCATTACATGATGGGAGCAGTGCAGCCCAACAACGGCCACCTCGCAGTCGCGGCCTGGCAGGATTACGCCGACGTGCACGTCGTCACCCAGAACGTCGACAACCTGCATGAGCGCGCTGGTAGCAAGCGCGTCTATCACCTGCACGGCAGCTTGTTCGAATTCCATTGCGAGCGTTGCCAACACGAATACGGCGACGACCTCCCCGCGATGCCTGAACCCGTAGCGTCTGTCCACCCGCCGCGGTGTGCGTGCGGCGGGTTGATCCGGCCCAACGTGGTGTGGTTCGGCGAGCCGCTGCCCGACGAGGCGTGGCAACGTTCGGTCGAGGCGGTTACCAACGCCGACGTGGTCATCGTGGTGGGCACCTCGTCCATCGTCTACCCGGCGGCCGGACTGCCGGAGTTGGCCCTGACCAGCGGCACGGCGGTCATCGAGGTGAACCCGGAACGCACACCACTCTCCGACGCCGCCACCGTGTCGCTGCGCGAAACCGCGGCAACGGCCCTGCCAGGACTGTTGCAGAAGCTGCCAGTGTTGCTCGGCTAGCGACTTGTGGAGCGGCAGCCCCGTTGAGAGCGCGGCTAAGTGGTTGCGCTCGTAAGTTCGTCGGGGGTCATGCGGCTCGGGGTTGGGCAGGGTTTCCGGCCTGCGAGGGTTGATGCTGGTCGAGCCGGTCCAGGAGGTTGGCGAGGTCGGTGGTGGTGAACTTCCATTTGAACGGTCGGGCTGTCTGGTTGTAGCGGGCCTCGAAGGCGGATAGGCGGTCGATGACCGTGTCGAGGTCGGTGAAGTCGTTGGGCGAGACTACTTTTCGTTGGACGATGGAGAAGTAGATCTCGATCTGGTTCAGCCAGGAGGCGTGCACCGGGGTGTGCACCATGAGCGCGTTCGGGTATTGCTTGGCCAGCCGGTCGATCGCGGCTTGGCCACGGTGGGAGGATCCGTTGTCCACGATCCAGAACACCCGATCGGCGGAGGCGTAGGGTTCGGCGGTCATGACCTGTTGGACTAGTCGACGGAACGGTTCGATGCCGGTGGTCTGCTCGCAGCGGCCGAACACCGTGGCGCGGTGCACGTCATAGGCGGCCAGGTAGGAGACCGCGCCGCCGCGGTCGTAGTCGTGGTTGACCCGCATCGTGCGGGACGTGCCGGGCGGGAGCGTGGGATGGCAGCGACACCGGGCCTGGATGGAGGTCTTCTCGTCGGCAGAGATCACATAATCGTTGCCCCCCAGTGGTTTCCCGTCCCACATCCGGTCGTAGAGGTCGAGCACCCGCTTGGCTTTGGCGGCGAAGTCGGGATCGGTGATGAAGATCCACGACCGGTACTGCCAGGGTTTGAGGGCGTCCTCGGACAGCCAGCGGCGCACCGTCGCCGTCGAGATGGACGCGCAGATCCCCTCGGCGACGGCGTGCCGCGCCAGCTCCGGGCAGCTCCACCGAGACATCGGCAACCCGGCATCGGCCGGTGGCGCACACGCCGCCGCCTTGACCTTCGCGACCTGCACCGCACCGAACACCGGTGGCCGGCCGCAGCGTTGCGCGTCGCGCAGCGACGCCACCCCCGGTGCCGCGCACCAGCGGCGGCGCCACTTGCGCACGGTGTCCTCGCACACCCGCAGCGACGCCGCGATCCGCGCGGTCGATTGTCCCTCGGCGGCGGCGAGCACGATCTGCGCGCGCGTCACCAGACGTTGCTCGGTGCGCCCGGCCCGGACCAGGCGAGCCAGTGCACGGCGCTGCGAACCGGTCAACGTGATCCGGTCTGGGCACGACGGTGACATGGCATGTGCTCCACAAGACGAAGTTCCCACTGGTCACTTCAGCCTCACCCATCACATGGATGTCGTTGCCCAGCGACACGCCGGAGGGCACGATCAGGAGACCATGGCCGCACCGCCCGCTTCGACGAAAACATCCCTGCAGCAGCGGTTGTCCGCCCGCGCACGCGAGCGGTGGCCGCAACTGGACGGCGTGGACGTCCGATTCCGCGGCGCGTTCGCCTACGTCACCGCGCGCCTGCCCGACGGCGACACCATGCCGCTGATGCGGCTGCGCTACGGCGGATCAGCGGCCCGCTGGGGATTCGCGGTGTATCTGGCCAGCAAGAACGGCTACCAAGACTCGGTCCTGCCGACCGGCCACACGGCCGGCGCACCCGAAGACGCTCTCGACACCGCCTGCGGCCTCTACCTCGGCGACCCAACCGCTTGGACCTGACCCCCGACGAACTTACGAGCGCAACCACTAAGCGTCGTAACAATCGTTAGCTGTTTGGTGATCGCCCTACTCGTCCGTTTCAGTGAACAACTCAAACTATCGACCACGGACAGGAGGATCCTCGTAGTTGGCTATATCGCCATCTTAGTTATTTGGGCGGCGGGCTT